>CAIZNF010000186.1 GCA_903934275.1 uncultured Nitrosomonadales bacterium | reverse complement strand
TACATTCGATGCCGATTACCGGATCGAATTCGACAAGTACTTTGCCACCGAGCTGGAAGAGTTGCGCGAATACGAGCGAGAAGGCCTGCTGGAAATCACTCCGCAGCAGATCATCGTGACCCCCAAGGGGCGTATGTTGATCCGCAACATCTGCATGGTGTTCGACAAGTATCTGCGCACCCGCACGGAGCACGCGCGCTACTCGAAAGTAATTTGATTGGTAGTGGGCACCCTGCCCGCGCACCGTTATGATTAACCCCCTGTCTTTTTCGCGAGGCGAGCATGAACAAAATTCTTAAATACGGCCTGATAGGTACGGGTGCGGTGGTCGGCATCGCCGTCGCTGGTGTGGTCTATATGGCGGCGACTTTTAACCCCAACGACTACAAAGTCAGAATCATCCAGGCGGTGAAGGAAAGCAAGCAACGCAACCTGCATCTCGACGGCGACATCAAACTTTCGTTCTTTCCCAGCATCGGCGTGAATTTGAGCAAGGTGTCGTTATCCGAATTTAACAGCGATAAGGAATTCGCCTCCGTCGAAACGGCGCGTGTCTCGCTGGCGCTGCTGCCATTGTTAAGCAAGCAGGTGATTGTGGATGAAGTGGCAGTGAACGGGCTGAAAGCCGCACTGGTCAAACGCAAAGATGGCACAACCAATATCGACGACTTGCTGGGCAAAGATGAAAAGAAAAAATCCGATAGCCCGCAGGCCAAGTTTGATATCGCATCGGTATCCATAGAAAAAACCAATTTGTCTTACCGCGACGAAGACACGGGTGCGCAATACACTATCAAAGATTTGAATCTCAAGACCGGGCGCATTGCCAACGGCGTTTCCAGCAAGATTGATCTGTCGGTCAGCGTGCAGGCTAACCAGCCCAAATTGAACATCACAACCCAACTCAAAACCACGCTGACGTTCGATCTGGAAAAACAGAGCTATCAATTTGAGAGCCTGGATTTACAGGCCAGTGGCGCGGCTCTGGATATCAGCAATTTGAAGCTGAAGGCCAGCGGCGATGCGAGTGCCAATTTGGCCACACAGGAGTTCGGCGCAAAAAAATTCAAACTAAATGCGGCTGGCGCGAAAGCCAAGGACAACTTCGAAGCCACGCTGGACGCACCATCACTGAGCCTTACCAAGGATAAATTCTTCGGCGACAAATTGATGCTGAATGCCAAGCTGGACGGTGCATCCGGCAATATTGCAGCAGCCTTGTCGCTGCCCGGACTGGAAGGCAATGCGCAATCTTTCAAGAGCAGCGCGTTCACGCTCGATCTGGATGTGAAACAACCGGAGCAGGCTTTCAAAGTAAAGCTCAGCTCACCGCTTTCGGGTAATTTTCAGGCCCAACAATTCAACATGAGCAATCTTACCGTGGCAATAAATGCTACCGGAGACAAGCTGCCGAACAAGTCAGTGAGCAGCGAGATGAAGGGCAGTGTGCAAGTGGATGCGTTAAAGCAAAACGTACAGGCGAATCTCGCTGGCGGGCTGCTGCAAAGTCAGGTCAAGGCTAAAGTCGGCGTGAACAGTTTTACCAACCCCACGATTCAGTTCGATGTGGATGTGGACCAGTTCGATGCCGATTTGTATCTGCCGAAAAAATCTGCCGATGCAGCTCCTACCGGTTCGTCCAAATCCAATCAGCCCGAACAGCCTCTGGATTTGTCCGCGTTGCGCAAACTCAATCTGGACGGCAGCCTGCGCATCGGCTCGCTAAAAGTGTCCGATGTAAAGCTGTCCCAACTGCGCCTCGACATGAAAGCGCATAACGGACTACTGGAAATCAGCCCGCTGTCTGCCAATCTGTATCAGGGCAATTTTAACGGCAGCGTCAGCGTGAATGCGCAGCAGGCCATACCCAGCTTCACCATCAACGAAAATCTTAACGATATCAACATCGGCGCGTTGCTCAAGACTGTGGCCAATCTCGACACGGTGGAAGGCAAGGGTAGCGTATCGATCAACCTCAGCACACGTGGCAACACCGTGAGCGCGCTCAAGAAAGGGGCAAACGGCAAAATGACGCTGAACGTGACGAACGGCGTTTTCAAACAATCCGGGAAATCTTATGCCGGCGAGGTGAAAGGCAATGTGCAGATTGACGGCGGCAGGCAAAGTTTGCAGGCCAATGTATCGGGCAAAATGCAGCAAAGTAAATTCACCGCCAAAGTGGCTTTGAATGATTTTAATGACCCCGACATTCGTTTCGATGTGGACGTGGATCAGCTTGATGCAGATCAGTACCTGCCCAAATCGACACCTGCCGATGCCAAAAAACCATCCGCTCCGGAAGAGCCGTTAAATCTTTCCGCCCTGAAAAAACTGAACGCGGAAGGCGGGCTGCGCATCGGTTCCCTCAAAGTTTTCAACATGAAGCTCGCGCAAGTGCGCCTCGATATGAAGGCGCACAAAGGTGTGATCAGCGTGAACCCGCTGTCCGCCAATTTGTACCAGGGCAGTATGAACGGCAGTCTGGGGGTAAATGCGCAAGCCACACCGAGCATTGCCATCAATCAAAATCTGAGTGGCGTGAATGTCGCCACACTGACCAAGGATGCGGCGAATTTCGATACGCTGGAAGGTAAGGGTAATGTTAGCTTGAACCTCACCATGCAGGGCAATACCGTAAGCGCGATGAAGAAAGCGCTCAACGGCAATATGTCGCTGAACCTGGCGGATGGCGCGGTCAAAGGTATCAATGTCGCCAAAAAACTGCGCGATGCACAGGCTCTGTTCGGTAAAGGCGGAGCAAGCGCGCAAACGCAAACTGCCAACAAGTTTGAGAAGACCGATTTCAGCGAGCTCAAGGCAACTTTCAAGGTGAGCAATGGCGTGGCCCACAACGAAGACCTGTTCATGAAATCACCACTGTTGCGATTGACGGGGAACGGTGACATCAACGTGGGGAATGACAGCATTAGCTATCTCGCCAAAGCCACGGTTGCAAAAACGCTGGAAGGCCAGGGCGGCAAGGATATCGTTGGTGGTATAACCGTGCCGGTGCGTGTCAGCGGCCCCTTCACCGATCTGAAATACACGCTGGATTTCGGCTCGATGGTCAGCGAAGCCGTCAAGCAAGAAGTAAAAACCAAGTTGCAGGATCAGCTGAAAGGCAAGTTGAAAGGCCTGTTCAAATAAGGGAGCCTCCATAAATTCAAAATTCTAAGCGAGACAAGGCGCGAGATAAATTTTAGCGCGCCGCATCTATTTGATATGTAAGCGATGAAATTTATCGAGCAACGCAGTATCGCGACGGGGTTTGGATTTATAGAGGTTCCCATAATCAAAAGGCAATCCCTGGCAATGAGCAACACTGAATACAAACAAACCGGTGTGGAAAAAACAGCACGTAATCCGGTCAAGATCGTGCCGTTGCAACAGCGGCTGCGCAAGCCTGAATGGATACGCGTGAAGCCCGGCAGCGGTGCGGGATACAACGAGGTGAAGCGTGTGCTGCGCGAGAACCGGTTGCACACGGTATGCGAGAAAGCTTCCTGCCCGAACATCGGCGAATGTTTCGGCAAGGGCACGGCGACCTTTATGATTCTCGGCGATATATGTACGCGCCGCTGTCCGTTCTGCGATGTGGCGCACGGCAAGCCGCAGCCACCTGACGTAAATGAGCCGGGAAACTTGGCACGCTCCATCGGCCTGCTCAAGCTCAAGTATGCGGTCATCACCAGCGTGGATCGGGATGATTTGCGCGACGGCGGTGCACAGCATTTTGCAGAATGTCTGGCGGCGATCCGCGCCGGTTCTCCCGCAACACGCCTGGAAATCCTGGTTCCGGATTTTCGCGGGCGACTGGAGGCCGCACTGGATGCGCTTTCGAATAGTTTGCCCGACGTGTTGAACCACAATCTGGAAACTGTGCCGCGCCTTTACAGCCTGACGCGTCCGGGTGCGGAATATACTCACTCGCTGAAACTGCTCAAGGATTTTAAGGCGCGTTTTCCGCGCGTTGCAACAAAATCCGGTTTGATGCTTGGTTTGGGCGAAACAAATGAGGAGGTGCTGCAAGTGATGCGCGATCTGCGCGCGCATGATGTGGATATGCTCACTATCGGCCAGTATCTGCAGCCATCAGACGGGCATCTGCCGGTGCTGCGCTATGCGCCTCTGGAAATATTTGCCATGCTCGAACAAGCCGCAAAAGAAATAGGATTTGCTCATGCTGCCTGCGGGCCAATGGTGCGCAGCAGTTATTTTGCCGATGAGCAGGCGTATCAGGCGGGCGCAATTTAATGTGAAACTCGCGTAGCGATTCCGTTAATGTGAAGCAACATAAATTAACTTTGAAAAAAGTCACCGTGGGAGCGGCATCCGTTCCGCGATTCTCCGACAACTCATCGCGGCCTGGAGACCGCTCCTTGTATCGTTCTTTCCGTGGTGGTTAGCTACTACCACACGAAGCAGAGGACGCTTGCAGCGCTCCTTAAGGCTCGACCTTGTTAAGTAGATCAAGCCCTCTGCTTCACCTATCGCCAGCAAAGACACTGAACGGTATCCAAGGGGCAAACCCTGCATGAACAAGGCTAGTGGGCGAAGTTGGCAGTGATGGTTGATTATAACAGGAGGTCATCATGTTCTACCTCGGCATGGATGTGGCGAAAGCCAAATTGGATTGTTGCTTGTTGCTGGATGAAGTCAGTGGCAAGCGGAAGGCCAAAGTAATCAATAACACCAAGTCTGGCATTTCTGATTTACTGGCCTGGACTGTCAAACAAAACGTTTCACCCAAAGAATTGCACGTTGTCATGGAAGCCACTGGTGTCTATCACGAACAAGCTGCCATGGCACTGTCGGATGCGGGTGTGATGGTATCCATCATCAACCCGGCGCAGATCAAAGACTTCGGTCGTGGGCTGGCGGTGCGCACCAAGACAGATGGCGTGGACAGCTTTGTGCTGGCGCGTTACGGCGCATTACTCAAGCCCAAAGCTTGGATGGCACCCTCCCCGGAAGCACGGACTCTGCAAGTGCTCTTGGCGCGTCGGGAGGCCATTGCCCAAGATATTCAGCGCGAGCGCAACCGCCAGGAGAAGGCCGATGCGACCGACACTCCCGAGCTGATTTTAAAGTCACTTGAAGACAGCATCGAATTTCTGGTCAAACAATTGGCCACATTGCAACGGAACATTGACGACCACATCAACAAACATCCCGATCTGAATAGAGATGTGGATTTACTCCAGAGCATCCCTGGCGTTGGCCCGCAGGTCGGAGGCAATATGCTTTCGGTGTTGAGCAGTCATCATTTCGAGTCAGCCGAACATCTGGCGGCGTATCTTGGAGTGGTGCCAGTGGAACGACAGTCAGGTAGTTCTGTACGCGGTCGCGCAAGGCTATCCAAAACGGAGCCCGCTAGAATACGTGCCGTGCTATACATGGCCGCAGTCGTCGCAAAGCGCTGCAACCCCCACGTCAAGGGAGTCTATGACCGCTTAATTGGCGTGGTAAAACTAAAATGTCTGCACTCGGCGCCGCCATGCGAAAATTGGTCCATCTATGCTTCGGCGTAATCAAAACTCAGCAGGCATACCAACACGATTACGCAAAAAATGCTTGACGTTAAAGACGGTATCTACAGGGCGTGCAACTGTTTTATTGTTCGGGGTGTTTTGGTACCATGCCCGTTAGTGGCTTCTTTCAGGAACTAATGCTTGCAAAGTATGTCAACTTACCGGGCTGTTCCCGACGGTTTAGCTTACGTTGATTTGATGTATTATCGCAACGTGCGGAGTTGCCGCATCGATATTTTTCCAAGGAGATCATTATGAAAATGCACTATCTTATTGCCATGACCGCAGCACTGTCTGTTTCATCTGCTGCTTTTGCCGCAGATGAAGGCGAAGGCTTATTCAAGAAAAACAACTGTGCCGCATGTCATGCGGCCGCAAAAAAAACAGTAGGACCTTCGTTGGCGGATATTGCCGCCAAGTATAAGGGCGACAAAGGTGCTCAAGCCAAGCTGGAAGCCAAGGTACGTAGCGGCGGGAAAGATTCTTTTGGCACTATGCCTATGCCGGCCACTGCAAAATCGGTCAGCGATGGCGACATCAAGACTATGGTAACGTGGATTTTGAGCCAAAAGTAAGGTTGCACTGTTCGCACAAAAAAGCCGACGCGAGTCGGCTTTTTTCGTAGGGCGATTTTTTTCCAAATCAAAAATGAATCTTCGCTCAGCCCAGCAGTCTCGGCAATACACGAACTGTTATAATCTGCTGCAAATTTTCTCGCTGCACCTCCATGAATATCCTTTACGAAGAAGACGGTAGTTTCAAGGTCGGCAGCATCATGACCGACAACACCACCTCGCTCCAGATTGAAAGTTCGTCCGGCAAGCGCAGCAAGATTAAGGCTACCAACGTGATGTTGCGTTTTAACCAGCCTGCCTTGGATGAATTTATGGTGCAGGCGGAACCTATTGCCGATGGCATTGAGGTGGATTTTCTGTGGGAATGCTGCCCACCCGACGAGTTTGGTTTCGAGCAAATTGCCGCCGAATATTTCGGCCATCCCCCCAACCCATTGGAAGCGACTGCCGCATTGATACGCCTGCATGGCGCACCGATTTATTTTCACAAAAAAGGCAAGGGGCGTTATCGTGCCGCTCCGCCTGATGTGCTCAAAGCGGCGCTGGCCGGGGCTGAGCGCAAGCGCCAGCAAATGGCGTTGCAGGCGCGCTACACAGAACAACTAAGCCGCTTCGAGTTGCCCGGAGAATTCACCGAACATCTGGGTCATCTACTTTATAAACCGGATCGCAACACCATCGAAACAAAGGCTCTGGAAGCTGCCTGCGCCGCGACTCATCTATCCAGCGCGCATCTGCTGTATCGCTGCGGCGCATTGCCCTCTACGCATGATTACCATTTGCAAAAATTTATGTTTGAGCATTTCCCAAAAGGTGTTGGTTTCCCGCCTGTTGAGTTGAACTCATGGGACGAATTGCCGCTGGCCAGCGCAAATGCATTCAGCATTGACGATGCCGCCACCACGGAAATCGACGATGCGTTTTCGGTAGAAAAACTGGACAACGGAAACTGGCGTATTGGTGTGCATATTGCCGCGCCCACGCTGGGTATGCCGCGCGATTCGGTGGGCGACAAGATTGCCGCAACACGGTTATCCACGGTGTACATGCCCGGCCAAAAAATTACCATGCTGCCGGATAGCGTGGTGCAGGCCTTTACACTGTGCGCGGAGCGCATCAGCCCCGCGCTGTCGATGTATAACGAGGTTGGGCTGGGAGATGATGGCGCAACAATGGAAATCCTCGGCCACGAGAGCCGCGTGGAGCGCATCCACATTGCGGCGAACCTGCGCCATGATACGCTGGAACCGCTGTTCAACGAAGAAACCCTGGCGGCGGGCAAACTCGATTATCCCTATGCCAGCGAACTGACCTTGCTGTGGAACCTGGCGCAAAAACTCGAAGCGGCACGCGGCAAGCCATCCGATAATGCCACGCAGCAGGTGGATTACAACTTTCATATCGAATCCGAAGAGCTTATGGTCGGACACCCGAACGAATCGCTGCGCGAGTTTCACGTAAATGACCGCGTCAGTATTACCAACCGCCGACGCGGCTCGCCAATCGACAAAGTGGTTTCCGAGCTGATGATTTTGGTGAACAGCGAATGGGGCAAGCATCTTGCCGAGCACGGCTTCACCGGAATTTATCGCACTCAACAAAACGGCAAGGTAAAGATGAGCACGGTAGCCGCGCCGCATCAGGGCTTGGGTGTGGCGCAATATATGTGGTCGAGTTCGCCGCTGCGCCGTTACGTGGACATGGTGAACCAGCGCCAGATTATCGCGATGTTGCGCGGTGGGGAACCGGCTTATGAAAAAAATGACACCGCACTGTACGCCGCGATGCGCGATTTCGATACCATGTACACCATCTATAACGACTTCCAAAAGGATATGGAACGCTACTGGTGTTTGCGCTGGTTGCAACAGGAGCAGGCCAAGCTGGCCGACAGCACCCCTCTCCTCAACCCTTTCACGGAGTGCAGCCCCAACCCTCCCCCGGTGGGCAACCCCCGCCCAATCCCTCCCCCAGAGGGGGAGGGGTCGATTGCCCTTTCCCCCTCTGGGGGAAAGATGGATAGAGGGCTGGGGGCAAACGCATCGCTGCGCGAACTTGTTGTTCCTGCCATCGTGCTACGCGATAATCTGGTGAAACTCACCGACATTCCACTGATCTTCAAAGTGCCGTCGCTGCCGGAGTTGCCCGCCAATACCCGCGTGCAATTGGCTATCGGCGAGATTGACCTGCTCGATCTGGACGTGCGGGCGCGCTTTGTCGCGAAGGTGGAGGAGGCGACTGTTTGATAGCTATGCAAAAAGTGCGTTTGTTTGGTGCGACGACTCTGACTGTGTCGATGACCTTTTCGGTCGCGTTGCACGCTTTTGCCATGTTTGGTATCGCGCTGGTATTGCCTGGACCGCATAAGGCATCGGACTTCATGCAGCCGCTACAAGTGGTGCTGGTCAATAGCAAATCTAAATCCCAGCCGTCGACAGCCGATGCATTGGCACAAGCCAATCTGGATGGCGGCGGCAATACTGCCGAAGACCGGCAAGCCAAGACCCCGCTCCCCACCATACGCGACGACAAACAGTTCACCCTCGAACAATCCACCAGACGTGTTGCCCGGCTCGAAGAGGAATCCAAGCGGGCAATGACACGCCTTAAAAGCGATCACAAACTGACGCAACCGGAGCTTAAAAAACAGGAAAGCAACGATGCCAGCAACGGTGAAGATCTCGTGCAGAGATCATTGGAAATATTGCGCCTCGAAGCGCAAATCAATAAGAATATGGATGCGTACCAGAAGTTGCCACGGCGTAAATTCATTGGCGCACGCACGCAGGAATACCGCTTTGCGCAGTACATCGAAGACTGGCGCATCAAAGTGGAGCGCATCGGCAACCTGAATTACCCCGCTCAGGCGCGGCAAAATCAGCTTTATGGAAGCTTGAAACTCAGCGTTTCAATACGCGCCGATGGCAGCGTGGAAAATGTGGAGATCAGCAAATCTTCCGGGCATCGCATACTTGATGCGGCGGCGATGCGTATCGTCACATTGGCTGCCCCTTACGCTCCACTGCCACCAGACATTACCAAGGATATCGACATTCTGACCATAGTCCGTACCTGGACGTTTACCTCGTCGGACAAACTGGAAAGCGAATAATGAAAACCAGATTATTATGACCGACAAATACGCCGTCATCGGCAACCCCATCGCGCATAGCAAATCGCCTCTGATCCACGCGATGTTTGCCGAGCAGACCGGGCAGGACATTAGCTACGAGGCCATTTTTGCGCCTATGGATGGCTTTGCCGCGACCGCCGAACGGTTGCGCAAGGATGGTTACAAGGGGTGCAATGTAACCGTGCCATTCAAGTTCGAAGCATTTAAAATCGCGACAAAACTGACCGAGCGCGCACAGGCGGCGCAAGCGGTAAACACACTCAAGTTCGACGGTGACACGATTCTTGGCGACAACACCGATGGTGCAGGATTGGTGCGTGATATTGAACACAATCTCCGTATTTTGTTGCAAGGTAAGCGTGTGTTACTGATGGGTGCGGGCGGTGCGGCTTATGGCGTAGTATCGCCGTTGCTGGATGCGGGAGCACTATTAACTGTGGTGAATCGTTCCCCGAACAAAGCACAGCAACTTGGCGCGGGTTTCGCCGCACGAGGACAGATTGCAGTTTGCGGTTATGCAGAACTGGACGGACAGTCATTCGGTACCGTCGTTAATGCTACTTCCACAGGCCTGTCCGGTGAAATGCCGCCGCTACCGCCAGATATTTTCGCTTCCGGCGCGTTGGCCT
>CAIZNF010000185.1 GCA_903934275.1 uncultured Nitrosomonadales bacterium | reverse complement strand
TCATGCACCGGGCTTATAGTTGAAGGTGTTAAACCATTTTTATTATGCAAAGCTCATGAGCCAGTTTATGCTACGAAACCCTGATGGGAACTGGCCTGCAAAAATTAACTTTACATAATTCGTAACTTTGCATAATGGCACCAAGCAGTCCTTCGGTCATTGGAATTACCATCCCTGAAGCAGACAGTGATGCTATGACGATCAATGTCAATCATTGAGGTAAAGTGGTTTCGGCTCGCCCGGTTTAGAGCTTTCTTTAAAACCCCAAAGCCCTCGCACCCTGATAAAACGCAAAACTCACCAGCCAAGCGAGCGCCAGCGACCAGACGATGACAAACAGGGTATAGCGCATACTCTTGGACTCGCTACGCAGTGTGGCGATGGTGGCTAGGCAGGGTGTGTAGATCAGGGTGAACAGCATGAAGCTGTAGGCTTGCACCCAGTCCAGTTGTTGCCCGATTGCGCCGCTGAGCGCATCGCCGCTCAGGCCGTAAATCACCGCAAGCGAACCGATAACGATTTCCTTGGCGACGAAGCCGAAGATCAGTGCGATGGTGAGTTGCTCGTTGATGCCAATAGGGGCGAAGATGGGTTGCAGAAAGCCGCCGATCATGCCTGCCAGCGTGTCGCTGCTGGCGGGTACTGCGGATGGCGGCAGGTGCGTGAGCAGCCAGACCAGCACCACACCGGCGATGATGAATTTGGTGGCGCGACGCAGAAAATATCGCACTTCCAGCCAGCCGCGCAGCAGCATCTGGCGCGCGGTAGGGAAGCGGTACGGCGGCAATTCCAGCACGAACGGCTCACTGTTTTTGAAACGTCCCTTGAACAACAACGCGGTGAGTATCGCGGCGGCAAAGCTGAACAGGTACAGGCTGAACAGCACCAGCGGCGCGGCTTTCGACGAAAACAGCGCGGCGGTGATGAACACGAACACTTGCAGGCGCGCCGAACACAGCGAGAACGGGACAGCCAGCATGGTGAGCAAGCGCATCGCGCGCGAACGCATCACGCGCGTACCCATCAGCGCGGGCACGTTGCAGCCGAAACCCATCAGCAGCATGACGAAGCCGCGCCCGTCCAGCCCGAGGCGCGCCATCAGCGCGTCCATCAGGAACGCCGCGCGCGACAGGTAGCCGCTGTCTTCCACCAGCGCCATGAACAAAAAGAACAGCACGATGATCGGGATGAAGGAAGCAACGGTGGCAATGCCATTGTAAATGCCGTCCAGCAGCAAGCCTTGCGCGGCCTGCGGCAGGCCGCCCAGCAGCGGGGCGAGCGCAGCCGAGCGCAGCCAGATGAGCAGTTCCGCGATGCCGTTCTGCAACGGTTGTCCCAGCAGGAAAATGCCCTGGAACAGCAGGTACATGATGCCGAAGAAAATCGGCAAACCCAACCAGGGGTGCAGCATCACGCGATCCAGTTTGTCGGTAAGGTTGTCCGACATGCGCGCCGGGATTTGCACGGAATGTTTCAGCACACGCGCCATCTCCGATTCGATATGCTCGTCCTGTTCCAGTTGGCTGCGCACTTGTTCCGCCATGCCGGGCGTGGGATAACGCAACGCCTTGCTGATGGACTGCAAGGCTTCCGGATAACCCGTGCCGTATTTTGCGCTGAGCAGGAAAACCGGTATGCCCAGCAATTCCGCCATTTTTTTGCCGTCGATGCCGATGCCGAATTTCTTTGCCTCGTCGGCCATGTTGAGCAGCACCACCAGATTCATGTTGAGCTGCTTGAGTTGCAGCAGCAGGCTCATCTGACGCTCGATCTGCGTGGCGTTGAGGATGACCACGGCGAGATCCGGCACATTGTCGCGCAAGAAATGGCGCACTACCTGTTCGTCGTCGGAAAAACCATGCAGATCGTAGATACCGGGCAGATCGATGATTTCCACCATATCCGGGCCGAGCAGGATTTTGCCGCTGAGCAGCTCGACGGTGATGCCCGGCCAGTTGCCGACCCGTGCCGCACCGCCGGTCAGGCGGTTGAACAGTGTGGATTTGCCGGTGTTGGGCATCCCCAATAAGGCGACACGCTTCATACCCGGCACACCGTGATTTTGGCGGCTTCGCTGCGCCGCAGCAGGATGTCGGTCGTGCCGATGCGCACCTGCAACGGGCCGGAGAAGCGGGCCATGCGGATCAGCTCGACCTGTTTGCCGCTGCGAAAACCCAATGCCAGCAGGCGTTGATGCAGGGCTTCTTCGGCATGTATCGCAACGATAGTGGCGCTGTCGCCGGGGTGCAGGGTGGCAAGGGTGGTTGCAGGCATGGTGGTGGATAAATTCAACAGTGCGGGTATTATTTCACAGCCGCCCCGCTTTTGTCGCGCGCGTTGCGCTGGTGGTTAATGTTGCGTTACTGCGCTTAGGTGCGCATTCTCCAAGCTCAATCGTATATAATCCCGCGCTGTTCAATTTCAGATTTTTCCCACATGCTGGAAGTCAGCAATCTTGCGTGCAGCCGAGGCGACCATCGTTTGTTTTCCGGATTGAGCTTTGCGCTGCATCCCGGGCAGATCATGCAAGTGCAGGGCGCGAACGGCAGCGGGAAAACCAGCTTGTTGCGAACTTTGTGCGGCTTCATGATGCCGGACGAAGGGACGATTGCCTGGCGCGGTGAGAGTATCCGCGATCTGGATGAAGAGTATTACGCCGAGATGCTGTACCTCGGGCATTTGAATGCGATCAAGGATGAGCTGAGCGCGCTGGAGAACCTGCGTATTTCGTCGGGTCTTTCGGGGGGCGATCTGGACGAAAAGGAAGCATTGGCCGCGTTGCGCCGCATGGGTTTGCGCGGCCGCGAGCGGCTGCCGACCAAAGTGCTTTCACAGGGACAGCGGCGGCGCGTGGCCTTGGCGCGCTTATGTGTCAGCGATGCCCATTTGTGGATACTGGATGAACCATTGACTGCTTTGGATGTCGGAGCCGTGGTGCTGATTCAGGAATTGGTTGCGGAACATCTGGCGCGGCAGGGGATGGTGATTTTTACCACGCATCAACCACTGTTAGTGGCGGGTGTGGAAATGTGCGGCTTGTCGCTGTCATGATGGTTGCGCGATAAAACGAGCATGAAAAAATCATCTATGCTTGGCTTGCTGGTGCTGGTGATACGGCGCGACCTGCTGCTGGCGATGCGCCGCCGTGCCGACGTGCTTACCACGCTGATTTTTTTCGTGATGGTGGTCAGCCTGTTTCCGCTGGGTGTCGGGCCGGAAATGAGCATGCTGCGCAAAATGGCTGCGGGCGTGTTGTGGGTGGCGGCGCTGTTGTCCTCGATGTTGTCACTGGGGAGGCTGTTCTCAGCCGACTATCTGGATGGCACGCTGGAACAAATGATGCTGGCCCCGCAGTCGTTGTCGATGTTGGTGTTGGGCAAAATGACGGCGCATTGGATGGTGTCCGGTTTGCCGCTGGTGCTGATGGCTCCGGTGCTGGGTTTGCAATTCGATATGCCGGTGCAGGCGCTCGGCGTATTGATTATCGGTCTGCTGTTGGGAACGCCGGTATTGAGCATGGTTGGTGCGATCGGCGCGGCACTTACCCTTGGCCTGCGCGGTGGCGGGGTGCTGTTGTCGCTGCTGGTATTGCCGCTGTGCATTCCGGTGCTGATTTTCGGCACCGGGGCAGTCGAAGCGGTATCAACCGGGTTAAGCGCAGCGTCGCACCTGTCCCTGTTGGGCGCGTTGCTGGTGTTTGCGCTGGTGTTTACCCCGTGGGTGACGGCGCAGGCGTTACGTATTTCGATGGAGTAATGAATTGGCAATAAACTGGTTTAAATATTCTGCACCTACTACTTTCTACGGCTTGGCTGGAAAACTGATCCCGTGGTTTGCGTTTTCCGCCGCGATCCTGTTTGTTATCGGGCTATATATCGGCTTCGTGGTCGCGCCGGCAGATGCCCAGCAGGGCGAGTTCTACCGCATCATTTTTATTCATGTGCCAGCTTCAATTTTGTCCATGTTTCTTTATTTGGTCATGGCGGGCTATGCGGCGCTTGGCCTGATTTTCAATACCCGCCTGTCGGCCATGATGGCCACCGCCATTGCGCCCACCGGCGCGCTGTTTGCCTTCATTTCATTGTGGACTGGCGCACTGTGGGGCAAACCGATGTGGGGCGCTTGGTGGGTCTGGGATGCGCGCCTGACTTCCGAACTCATTCTGTTGTTTTTGTATCTGGGCTTCATCGCGCTGCACGCCTCGATTGACGAACCGCGCCGCGCCGACCGCGCCAGCGCATTGCTGGCGATTGTGGGATCGGTCAATGTGCCGATCATTTATTTTTCGGTGAAGTGGTGGAACACTTTGCACCAGGGGTCGACCATCAAATTTAGCGGCACATCGATGCATGTTGCGATGCAGCAGGCCATGTTCACCGTGCTGGCGGCCTGCTGGTTGTATGCGATTGCGGTGGTGCTGGCGCGGGTGCGCAGCATTATTCTGGAACGTGAACGGAACACCGTCTGGATTTCCGAATTGCCGGAGGTGCGCTCATGAGCGGCCTGGATATTTGGATGCGGGAAAACCCGCTCGCCTATATCTGGCTGGGTTCGTATGCCGTTGCGCTGCTTATTTTTGCGGTTGAGATTGCGATGGTAAGGCACAAGAGAAAAATTACTTTACAGCAAGTGCGCCTGATGCGCGATGCGGAAGATGAAGCCGGAGATAAGGAATAACATGAAACCTCGCCAGAAAAGATTTTTGTTTATCGCCGTTGCCGTCGCCGCACTGGCTTTGGTCGTCGGCCTGGTATTAAACGCAT
>CAIZNF010000184.1 GCA_903934275.1 uncultured Nitrosomonadales bacterium | reverse complement strand
GCATGCACCGGGTTGCGCGCGGTGATTACGCGCAATCCCGCAAACACGATCATCGCGGAAAACGCATAAAACATGATGGTCTCAAAATTCATAAATTCATCCTCTTGTAAGTAGTAAGTGGAGCGGTGCTGCGCACCTCAGTAGGAGGTGGGAAACACCACTCCCCCACATCCTGCTTTCCACGCCCTACTATCTATACTTTGCATCCGCCGCACGATCCTTGGCAATCTGCTCTTCATGTTTATCGCCATTCGCCAGCAGCATTGGCTTGGTGTAATACAAGTCGCCGCGCTTTTCGCCGTGATACTCAAACACACGGGTTTCCACAATTGCGTCCACCGGGCAGGACTCCTCACAAAAGCCGCAAAAAATGCACTTGGTCAAATCAATATCGTATTGCGTGGTGCGGCGCGTACCGTCCTCGCGTTCAGCCAGCTCGATTTTAATGGCCATTGCCGGGCAGATCGCCTCACACAGTTTGCAGCCGATGCAGCGCTCCTCGCCATTGGCGTAGCGACGTTGCGCATGCAGACCGCGAAAGCGAAAACCCTGTGGGGTCTTCTCTTCGGGATACTGCACGGTAATTTTGCGCGCGAAGAAATACCGCCCAGTCAACGCCATACCCTTGACCAACTCGTAGAGCAGGAAGGTTTTGAAGAAATTTTTGATTGTTTCCATAGTTATTTTCTCCGCCTACCAAATCCACAGCGGGGTTTGCATCCACACGGCAACCACCACCACCCAAATGATAGTGAGCGGAATGAATACTTTCCAGCCAAGCCTCATCAACTGGTCGTAGCGATAACGCGGGAAAGTCGCGCGTAACCACAGGAACAGGAACAAGAAGAAGGAAGCCTTGCCCAGCAGCCAGAAGAAGCTATCCGGCAGGAACGGCACCGGTGACAGCCAGCCGCCCAGAAACAATATCGAGGTGAGGAAAGAAATCAAAATCATGTTGGCGTATTCGGCCAAGAAGAACATCGCAAACGCCATGCCGGAATACTCCACATGGAAGCCTGCGACGATTTCAGACTCGCCTTCTGCCATATCAAACGGCGCGCGATTGGTTTCCGCCACACCGGAAATTAGATACACAAGAAACATGGGGAACAGGGGAATAAAGTACCAGCCAAACAGCCCTGCACTACTTTGCTGGCCGCGCACGATGTCGCCCAAGTTCATGCTTTGTGAAGCCATCAGCACGCACACCAGCGCAAAACCCATGGCGATTTCATACGAGACAATCTGCGCGACGGAGCGCACCGCACCGATGAAAGCATACTTGGAGTTGGATGCCCAACCGGCGATGATAATGCCGTACACCGACAACGATGTCATTGCCAGAATATACAGCAGCCCGGCATTGATATTGGTCAGCACCATCTCGTTGCTGAACTGCATCGCCGCCCAGGCCGCCAGAGCTGGCGCCAGCCCCAAAATTGGCGCGGCAATGAACAAAAACTTGTTCGAGCCGGTTGGAATGATAATTTCCTTGAATAGCAATTTCAGACCATCGGCAAGCGGTTGTATCAATCCATAAGGTCCAACGCGATTCGGGCCGATGCGGATTTGCATGTAGCCGATCACTTTGCGTTCCGCCAGCGTCAGATAGGCGACCGAAAGCATGATCGGTACCGTGATGACCATGATCTTTACTATTGTCCAGATCGGCATCCAAGCCGGGCCGAGCAACTCTTGCCCGGCCTGTTGCAGCATTTGCAGCAGCTCCATCATGCCCGTTCCCCAGTTATCGGTTCCACAGTGATTGTTCCAAACATCGCGCCGAGTTCGGCCGTAGCCGGATGACCCGCCGCCACTCGCGCGGTGCGCGTCGGTTGCAGGTCATTCGCTTGCACAGTCAAGCTCACGCTGGCGTTGCCCTGGCTAACTTTGACGGTGTCGCCGGATTTCACACCTAGTTTTTGCAGTTCACTACTGTGCAGTGTCACGCATGGGGTCGCAGCATCGTGCGTTTTTTGCAGGGATACAGCGCGGCGCACTATCGCATCGGCGGAATAGATCGGCACATCTGCGACACGTTGTAGGTGCGAATTCATTCGCACGTCTTGGCCGGATGAATCCGACCCTACATGGGTATCTTCAATATGATTGTTCAGTCTGTCAGCTATATTTTTACCGGACAGCACTTCATCGCGCACTTCATCGCTGGAGTCGTAATCAAAGCCTTGTACACCGAGCATATTGCCCAATACGCGCAATACTTTCCAGGCCGGGCGCGCTTCGCCAAGCGGCTTCACCGCTCCCTTGAAGCTTTGTGCGAGACCTTCCGTGTTAATAAATGTACCGGAGGTTTCAGTGAACGGCGCGATGGGCAACAGCACGTCGGCATACTCGGTCGCGTGATGTTTGTAGGCTGAAAGCGCCACCACCATATCGGCAGCGCGCACCGCAGCCATCGCCTGCTGCGGGTCGTGCATATCCAGTTCCGGCTCGACATTCAGCAGGATGTATGCCTTGCGTGGCGACATCAGCATCTGTGCGGCGTTCATGCCCTGCACACTGCCGCCGAATGGCGCCGCACCGGCGAGATAACCGCCGACGCTATTGGCCGCCTCACCGAGAAAACCGAATTTTGCGCCGCACAGTGCGGCGATCCGTTCCGCCAACAATGCAATTTGGGTGGCTTGCGGATGTTGTTGCGCAAAATTGCCCAGCAATACTGCGGCATGTTCGCCGCTTGCCATGCTCTTGGCGATAGCAGCGGCGACACTGCCCACTTCCACACTTTGCACGGCTGCATCTGGTGTCATCTTTTTTTCTGTAGCCAGCACCTTTAGAATCTGCGCCAGCATATTCACCAACTCGCTCGGCGCGACGATGGCTTTATTGGCGACTGGCATCAGCAGATCATCATCGCTGGTATGCACAATATTGGCCTGAGCGCCGCGCTTGACGGCCTGGCGCACACGTTGCGCCAGCAGGGGGTGATCCTTGCGCAGGAAACTGCCGACGATCAGCAAGCGGTCGCGGGTATTGATGTCGGCAACCGGCATGCCCAGCCACGGTGCGCCTTGCTGTTTGCCATCCGAAGAAAAATCTGACTGACGCAGACGAAAATCCACATTGCCGCTGCCCAAGCCGCGCATCAGTTTTTGCAACAGATAGAGCTCTTCCAGCGTACTGTGCGGCGTTGCCAGTGCGGCAACCTGCTCAAACCCACTATCTTTAGCAATACAGCGCAGACCATTCGCCACATATTCGAGTGCGGCCTGCCATTCGACTTCCAGCCACTTGCCGTCCTGCTTGAGCATCGGTTTAGTCAGCCGTTCCGGCGAATTCAGCCCTTCATAGCTAAAACGATCCTTATCAGAAATCCAGCATTCGTTGACGGCTTCGTTTTCGATAGGCGTGACGCGCAGCACCTTGTTGTTTTTTACTTGCACCGCCAGATTGGAACCCAGTCCATCATGCGGGCTGACCGACTTGCGCCGCGACAATTCCCAACTGCGCGCCGAATAGCGGAACGGCTTGCTGGTCAATGCGCCGACCGGGCACAGGTCGATCATATTGCCGGACAACTCGGAATCCACCGAGCTATCCACGAAGCTCATGATCTGTGCGTGCTCGCCACGGTAAGCCATACCCAGCTCCATTTTACCGGCGATTTCCTGCCCGAAGCGCACACAGCGGGTACACTGGATACAGCGGCTCATTTCTCTGGTGGAAATCAGCGGGCCGATATCCTTTTGCATCACGATGCGTTTTTCTTCGTTGTAGCGCGATGCCGTCGCGCCGTAACCCATCGCCACATCCTGCAACTGGCATTCGCCGCCCTGGTCGCAAACCGGGCAATCCAGCGGATGGTTAATCAACAGGAACTCCATTACACCCTGTTGCGCCTTGACCACCTTCTCGGAATGAGTGTGGACTTTCATGCCCTCAGTAGCTGGTGTCGCGCAGGCGGGCAGCGGCTTGGGTGCCTTTTCCACCTCGACCAGACACATGCGGCAGCTGGCCGCGATGGACAGTTTCTTGTGATAGCAAAAATGAGGAATATGAACGCCCGCTTTTTGCGCTGCATCCATCACTGTGGAACCGTTCTCGGTTTCAACCTGTTTGCCGTCAATTTCAATATTGATCATTAGTGAACCTTTAAAAACCCAGATTTCATCCCAACTGCTGCGTTGCAGAAAAAATTTCTTGCTTACATATAAACCACATGCGGCGCGGCGAAATTTTTCCCGCGCCTTGCATTTGGGCGAACTCTGAATTTTTAGAGGTTCCCATTGCTAACATTATCCGTGTTACACCAAGCAGCGCTTGTGTTCGATGTGATATTCAAATTCGTCTCGAAAATGCCTGAGCATCCCCTGCACCGGCCAGACCGATGCCTCACCCAGAGCACAAATGGTGCGCCCGGCTAGGTTGTCGCATACACTCAACAGCAAATCCAGGTCTTCCTTGCGCCCTTCGCCATGCTCGATGCGATGCACAATACGATACAGCCAGCCGCTTCCCTCGCGGCAAGGAGTACATTGGCCGCAGGATTCCTCATGGTAGAAATAAGACAACCGCTCCAGCGCGCGCACCATGCAGGTCGTCTCGTCCATCACGATCACCGCACCGCTACCCAGGCTGGATCCCGCTCTGGATATGGAGTCGTAGTCCATAGTCAAATCCATCATGGTTTCGCCAGGCAACACCGGCATCGACGAGCCACCGGGGATTACCGCCTTTAACGTGTGGCCAGTGCGCACGCCACCCGCCAATTCCAGCAATTTGCTGAACGGCGTTCCCATCGGCAACTCAAAATTACCGGGGTTGTTCACATGGCCGGACACGGAAAATAATTTCGTTCCGCCGTTGTTGGGCTTGCCCAATTCCAGAAATTTCTGCCCGCCCTCGCGGATAATGTAAGGGATGCTGGCAAAGGTTTCAGTGTTGTTGATGGTGGTCGGTTTGCCATACAGGCCAAAGGTCGCGGGGAAAGGAGGCTTGTAGCGCGGCTGGCCTTTCTTGCCTTCGATAGACTCCAGCAAGGCCGTTTCTTCGCCGCAAATATATGCACCATAACCCAGGTGGTTGTGCAGGTCGAAACAAAAATCCGTGCCCAGAATGTTGTCGCCCAGATACCCGGCGACACGCGCGGTTTCGCAGGCTTCTTCCATACGTTCATAGGCTTCGAAAATTTCGCCATGAATGTAGTTGTACCCGGTCTTGACCCCCATCGCGTAGGCACCAATCGCCATGCCCTCGATGAGCAAATGCGGGTTATAGCGCAAGATATCCCAATCCTTGCAAGTACCCGGTTCGCCTTCATCCGAATTGCAGACGATGTATTTATCTCCATTGTAATTCTTGGGCATGAAACTCCACTTCAACCCGGTCGGGAAACCCGCACCACCGCGCCCGCGCAACGCGGACAGCTTGACCTCGGCGATGATCGCATCCGGGGTCATTTTTTCGGTCAGCACCTTGCGCAACGCCTGGTAACCGCCGACCTTGAGATAATTTTCCAGCGTCCAAGGCTGGTCGAAATCCAGCGTGGTATAAATGACTGGGCCTCTCATAATTTACCTGAGCCTTTCATTAATTTATCTGGGCCTCTCATGCCAGTGGTATTCATGATTGGTCCAATCCCGCCAAAATTTGATCGATCTTCTCTTTGTTCAACCGTCCGCAAAGTTTCTTATTGTCCACGGTAAACAGCGGCGCATCTTTGCATGCTCCCATGCACTCACCTTCGCGCAGGCCGTACTTTCCATCCGCCGTCACCTCTCCCAGGCCAATACCCAGCTTGGATTTAAGATAAGCTACGGTATCTTCCGATCCGCCCAACATGCAGGGCAGGTTGGTACACACGGTGAGGGTATGCTTGCCCATCGGTTTGAGGTTGTACATGTGGTAGAAGGTCGCCACTTCATAAACCGCCATTTTCGGCATTCCGAGATAAGCCGCGACATCCGCTATATCGTCGGTAGGAATCCAGCCCTTTTCGTCCTGCACAAAACGCAACGCGGACATCACCGCAGACTGCTTCTGGTCAGCCGGATATTTTTTCAACTCGCGGTTGATTTTGGCCTGAATTTGTTCGGATAACATTTGTGACACCCTTTAACGGTCAACTTCACCAAAAACTATATCCTGCGTGCCGAGAATAGTCACCACGTCAGCAATCATATGGCCACGCACCATCTCGTCCAGACCGGCCATATGGGCAAAACCGGGCGCACGAATTTTCATGCGATAAGGTTTGTTCGCGCCGTCGGAAATCAGGTAAATGCCAAACTCACCTTTAGGATGTTCCACCGCCGCATAGGCTTCGCCTACCGGCACATGCATCCCTTCGGTGAATAGCTTGAAGTGATGGATCAATTCTTCCATATTTTGCTTCATCGCTTCGCGCTTGGGGGGAGAGAACTTGAGGTTGCCCGACATCACCGGGCCTGGGTTGTCACGCAACCAAGAGATACATTGTTTGATGATGCGGTTGGACTGGCGCAACTCTTCGACGCGCACCAGATAACGGTCATATGAGTCGCCATTGGTGCCAACCGGAATATCGAAATCGATACGATCATAGACTTCATAAGGTTGTTTTTTACGCAAATCCCATTCCACACCGGAACCGCGCAGCATCGCACCGGTAAAGCCCATCGCCAATGCGCGCTCCGGCGTAACCACGCCGATGCCGACTGTGCGCTGCTTCCAGATGCGGCTGTCGGTCAGCAGCGTCTCATACTCATCCACATAGGTGGGGAAGCGATTGGTGAAATCTTCCAGAAAGTCGAGCAACGAGCCTTGACGGTTTTCGTTGAGTCTCTTTACCGCTGCGGCATTGTGGATTTTCGATACTTGATATTGCGGCATGGTGTCCGGCAAATCGCGGTATACGCCGCCCGGGCGATAATAGGCGGCGTGCATGCGCGCACCGGATACCGCTTCATAGGCATCAAACAAATCCTCGCGTTCGCGGAAACAATACAGGAACACAGTCATCGCACCGATATCCAACCCGTGTGCGCCCAGCCATAACAGGTGGTTCAAAATGCGTGTTATTTCGTCATACATCACACGGATATATTGGGCGCGCAACGGGACTTCGATGCCTGTCAGTTTTTCGACTGCCAGCACATAAGCGTGTTCATTGCTCAGCATCGAAACGTAATCGAGTCGGTCCATGTAGGGCAGAGATTGCAGATAGGTTTTGTGTTCGGCCAGCTTCTCGGTGGCGCGGTGCAACAGCCCGATGTGCGGGTCGGCGCGCTGGACAACTTCGCCATCCAGCTCCAGTACCAGGCGCAACACGCCGTGCGCAGAGGGATGCTGCGGACCAAAGTTCAATGTGTAGTTTTTAATCTCCGCCATGACTACATCCTCAATTACAACCGTAGTTTTCTTCACGCACAATGCGCGGCGTTACTTCACGCGGCTCGATCGACACGGGCTGATATACGACGCGCTGCTGCTCCGGGTCGTAGCGCATCTCCACATGACCGGATAGCGGGAAATCCTTGCGGAACGGATTACCGACAAACCCGTAATCGGTCAGGAGGCGGCGCAAATCAGGATGCCCGGTAAACACGATGCCATACAGGTCGAAAGCCTCGCGTTCATACCAGTTTGCGCAAGACCAGATATCCGCGACAGATTCCAGCATCGGAAAATCGTCATCCTCAGCAAAGATACGCACCCGCAAGCGCACGTTATGTTTTACCGATAACAGGTGATAAACGATTGCGAAGCGTCTGCCTTCCCACGCGCCGTCGCCATAGGTCGAGTAATCCACGCCACACAGGTCGATCATCTGCTCGAAACCTGACGCATCGCGCAAACGCGTCAGTGCGTCCAGCATCCCGGCAGCCGTTACCACCAAAGTCAATTCGCCCAGCCTTTCCTCCGTACTGGACAGCTTGTCGCCAAGCAATTCCGTCAGACTGGTGCGCAATGTACTCAAATCAGCAGCCATAATTCACCTTAACGCGCAATGGTATTGGTTCGTTTGATCTTGTTTTGCAACTGGATGACACCGTACAGCAGCGCCTCTGCTGTCGGCGGGCAACCCGGAACATACACATCCACCGGCACTATGCGGTCACAACCGCGCACCACCGAATAGGAATAGTGATAATAGCCGCCGCCATTCGCGCAGGACCCCATCGAGATCACCCAACGCGGCTCGGCCATCTGTTCATATACCTTGCGCAACGCCGGCGCCATCTTGTTGCACAGCGTACCGGCCACCACCATCACGTCTGACTGGCGCGGGCTGGGGCGGAACACTACGCCGAAACGATCCAAGTCGTAACGGGCCGCACCGGCATGCATCATCTCCACCGCGCAACAGGCCAAGCCAAAAGTCATCGGCCATAGCGATCCGGTGCGGGTGTAATTGATGATGGTATCGAGCGTCGTGGTGATAACGCCCTTTTCAAGAATGCCTTCTATTCCCATTCTAGAGCCCCCTTCATCCATTCATAGATAAAGCCAACCACGAGGATAGCCAGAAAAATCATCATGGAAACAAAACCGAAGGTGCCGATTTCTTTGAGCACAATAGCCCAAGGGAAGAGAAAGGCGATTTCAAGATCGAACAGGATGAACAGGATGGCAACAAGATAGTAGCGCACATCGAATTTCATGCGCGCGTCTCCAAAAGCCTCGAAGCCGCATTCATAGGGAGAATTTTTTTTGCTATTGGGGCGATTGGGCGACACCAGCTTGCCCAATACCACAGGGGCCACGCCCATCACGATGCCGATAAAGATGAACAACAGCACCGGAAAATAATTTTCCAACATTGAACTTCCCTCCCCTTTGCCCGCCATGATTCACGGGCTTACCCAGAATCGTTTTTCAATCGTTATTTTTGTTTTTTTTCATGCCGACAATCTATTGTGTCGGCTTACTATATATTCTGGTGCGGATGGGGAGACTCGAACTCCCACGCTCTTGCGAGCACTAGCCCCTCAAGCTAGCGTGTCTACCAATTCCACCACAACCGCATGCTACCGCAAAACTATTCCGGGGGAAAAATTATTTTGGAATCTCCCTGGACTTCGAGTCATCGGCGGGGTTAGGCGCAATCAGAGCCGGAGCCGGTTGGATGGCAACCGGTTTCACTTTATCCATTAACCCCTGCTGCTGCGCAGGATGGGCATAAATATAAGTCAACGCCAAACTGGTGATAAAAAACAGCGTCGCAGCGACTGCCGTGCTGCGGCTGAGAAAATTTGCGGAGCCGCTGGAGCCGAACAGGCTACCCGCAGAACCCGTGCCAAACGCCGCACCCATGTCGGCACCCTTGCCATGCTGCATCAACACCAACCCGATTAACACCACAGCCGTTATGACATGTACCGCCCAAACTAATGTTTCCACACACTACCCCACAAAAACAAATCAAACTCAATATATAAATCAAACATGGCCGAGACGAAAAACTTTATGTCCTGACACCCGCACGGCAGATCGCCAAAAAATCATCCGCCACAAGAGAAGCCCCACCGATTAAACCACCATCAATATCCGGCATCGCAAACAACTCTGCTGCATTATTCGCCTTCACACTTCCGCCGTAGAGTATACACAAGCTTTGCGCTATCTGGCTATCATGCTGTGCGACACACCCTCGAATATAAGCATGAACCGCTTGCGCCTGGTCTGGAGTCGCCGTTCTACCCGTGCCGATTGCCCAAACCGGCTCATATGCGATCACAGCATTCGATAATGCCTGTACACCCGCATAGCTGAGCACGGACTTCAGCTGCGTTGCCACAACTTGTTCGGTGATACCAGACTCCCGTTCCGCCAAAGTCTCGCCGACACAAAAGACCGGCTTCATACCAGCCTTTAGCGTGGCAATAAACTTGGCATCAACGATCTCGTTACTTTCATGAAACAGGCCGCGACGCTCAGAGTGTCCAATAATTACATAACTGCAACCGAAATCAGTCAGCATACCCGGCGCGACCGCGCCGGTAAAAGCACCTTCTTCGTGCTGATTGACGTTTTGCGCTCCCCACGCCACGTTGCTACCTTGCAACAATGACTGGGCCTGGGCGAGGTAAGGATAAGGCACGCAAACCGCGTAGTCCGCACCGTGCAATTCGCGCACTCCAGTCAGGATGCCTTCCAGCAACACTCGATTGCTCGCCAGACGACCATACATCTTCCAATTGCCAACCACCAGTTTGCGTCGCATCGTAACCCACCCGTTAAACTCAAAACATTCGCAATCCTACCTGTGAAAGGAACAACGGTCAATGAAACGAGGCGGACTTACTTATCTTCAAGCACAGCAATCAGGCAACCCAGAATTTGCTGCACGATTTCGTCCGGCGCTTTTTCGATTCGTTGTGCTTTGCGTGTAATCCAGTCCAGTGACTTCAATTGATGCGCATGGACGCAGCCGTCGGTTTTCAGGCCAAGACCCATCAGAGAAATCAGAAAACCCATATCACGCGCAACGGCCGCGGAACCGCTCGAAATTGGGCAAACCATGGCAAGCTGGAAGCGCTTGTTGAACGCCTTGGGCGAGACAACCAGACAAAAGTGATCGCCGCGCATTTCCTTTCCGCTGGCGGGATCAAACTGCAAATGCAGGATGTCGCCGCGTTCGGGTATCACAACTCTTTTCCGGCGGTAGGCATTTCATCCCACCCCTGCACACGTTCCGCGCCCTTGGGCGTGGCGGCGAGCAGCTCGGAAAGGGTGGGTCGCTGTTTTGCCGGTTTCAATTTCAATTCATCGCCCGCTATTTCCAGAGCGACGCGGCTACCCGCACCAAGATGGTTTTGCTCGACATAAGCTTGCGGGATGGTAACGATCAACGATCCGCCGGAGCGGCGTAGTGCGGCTGTAAACATGACACCTCCTGATTAAGTTTTACCATAGTAAAACAGGATGGAGGTTCGGGCAAGCGCGATAGTTGCGCAAAACACTTAATGCCCAATAAGTTTCGTTTTACTTCGGACAACCGCTGTTATTGATGCTTCTGTCCGGCATGGTGGTTTTGCAAAACTTTGCACCTTCCAGAATGGTGCTGCGCAAATCTGTGCCGATTAGCGTAGCCTCCGTAAGATCGACGCGGGTCAGATTGGCATTGATCAGGTTGGTCATGACAAACACTGCGCCCTTTGCATTGGCACCGGTTAGATCGGCCCCCTTAAGATTAGCCAGCGATAAATTCGCACCTGCAAGGCTGGTTTCCCTGAGGTTAGCATCCGGCAAAGAACTTTGCGACAGATTGGCCCTGACAAGATTGGCGCGCGACAAATTTGCGCCGGTCATGTATGTTTCGGAAAGATTGGTATCCGAGAGGTTGGCGTTGGACAGGTTCGCTTTTATCAGATTGGCTTCCGTAATTTTGCTGGCGCTCAGATTGGCATCCGACAGATTGGCTCCCCCAAGGTCGGCACCGGCCAAATTAGATTTGGCCAAGTTCGCGCCGGACAAGTTGACACCGGGACAACTGGCTTTTCGTTTGATCAGGCAGCCATTGATCGTTTGCTGAGCCTCGGCTGCGGAGGCAAATAACATGGCGATAATGAATGACCAGTTTAACGTGAAACTCGCGTAGCGATTCGTTTGCTCCCTCTCCCTCCGGGGGAGGGTTGGGGAGGGGGAAGCAGTCATGGCAAGTTTCATAATCAGGGGTGGAGTGCTTCCCATGATCGTTAAGATGGTTTTCATAAAATTTCCTTGGGCGTTGAAATGAACACGTTGGCATATCCGGCATCCTGATTCGCCAACAGGCTTTTTAAAGAGCCCTCAATTTACAGCAATTTCTGCGCTCAATCTATTCCGGCCTTTTCTTCGGACGGGAAAATCGTATCGAAATGTTGGATAATTCAAAAATCGGCAGTTGAAACCTGTAGGAGCGCGATTTATCGCGCGATTGCCCAGCAAATCAATCGCCCGATGAATCGGGCTCCTACGACAACGGCATCACCCAAAAGGCGAGTGGCATCAAATATACAAAAACCAAACGCCATACGGGCTAACGCACAAATATGAGAGGCTAACTGCTCTTTCTAGGATAATGGAATCTCGCGCACGCTGTCACTCGCTACTCGGGCATGGATGCTACGTTCGGGGCCATAAGCGCGCTACACAGAGGCATCTTGAGTCGCGAAGAGGTTGGGGATGATGTGTATCAGTACGTGGAAGGTTTCCTTGAGGCCTCGCCATCTCTGAACCCATCGTGATAAATTAAACGATGGGCGTTTTGAGTATCCGTTTGCAGGCAGGCAGTTCAGGCTGACGTTGTCGACGAGTGTCTGATAATGGTAATACCCTTCGTTATATTCGCCATGTCACAGCACCGCGCGAAGCGTGTCGTGATGGTTTACGAGTTCATGCAAGCGGTCGTAATCTTCATTCAAATCCAGCCTCACCACACCGCACACCAATATTTTCCACAGCCCCATGCAGGGCCGCCCGCCGCGCTTGCTCACCTGGGGCGAAATCTCCGCTTCAAACAATTTGAATATCTTTGCGCGCAGCGGAATGTCCGTGTACAGGTGCTGCAACCCCCTCAAAATTTCCGGTATGTCGTCGCGTGACTTCAGCTCAAACTTGATCTGCGAAATATCGGCCCCCGCATACTGTCATCCGTGGGTTCCGCACTGCGCGCATCGGCTGTCCCCTCTATCCGAAATGTTACGGTATGTGGCTTTCTGTAACAGAACTTTAGCGCGTAAATGGCGGATGGCTTTCAGCTTTTTTGAATATCGATTCTTGCGTGGAATTGGCGGCAATTTGGCGCGAAGATTTCAGCCAAAATCCATGCATCGTCCCATAATTCCGTAGCAGAACCCGCTAAAATCCGGGACTTTTTCAAATCTTCGCTTTGGCGAAATTCATCGAACATCCCGCCGTTGTTGAAGCTCGGGGGTTTCCGGTGAGAACTACTTACTCGACAGCTAATTCTTCCCCTTGCAGGGCGAGTAGAGGGCTTACGCATCCAAGTAAATGTGCCCTGCCGGGCGCACTAATAAAAAGCCGCACGACTTTCATCGTGCGGCTTTCGATTTTGCCCGGCTGAAACTACGCCCTTGGAGGTTGTGTTTCTATTTGCTCCAGTTTTTCATTTTCCACATACACCTCGTGCTGGCGGGTGCGGCGGCGTATTGCCGGTTGTGCCGCATTGTCGGCAGGTATATTTGTCAATACGCTGAACTTGCCCGGATCAGTCTCGATTTGAACCAAACCTCCGCCATTGCCTGCCACTAAGGGCGGTGAAATATTATTTATTGCTGCCGCCACGTTTTGCTGCAAAGTTGCAGGTACCGCTTGCTGCACTGCGATTTCCGGCATCACTTGTTGTGTTGCGGTTGCCGGTTTCGCGATGTGCTCGGTCGGATAAATAAACCCTTCCGGCAAGGCAATGTATTCGGTTGGTTTTGTGGCGACTGGCTCAGTGCTCGCCTGTTCGACGGGCTGCTTCATAACTGTCTCGCTATGAGTGGTCAATACCCCAGTGTCTGATGCAATGGCATCTGGTGCGACGTTGTCGCGACGCTGGCGTTCGCGTTGCCCTCCACGGCGGCCACGACGACGTGCGCCTTCGCGTGCGCCGCCTTCTTCGGCTTGCTCCACAGCAGGTGCGGCAACATGCGTTTCCAGAACCGGTTTTTCCTCGGCAACGCGAGGCGGGCGCGGTGGACGAGGCGGGCGAGGTTCACCTTGCGGGCGTTGTTCACGTTCGCCTTGCTGGCGCGGCTCTTGAGGTTTTGCTGCTGCTTCGGTTTGAGCCGGTTTGTTGCGCGGTTCGTTGCGGTCGCGGCCACTACCGCTACTGCCTTCGCTACGTTCTCCACGCGCTCCGCGCTCACGACGCTTGCCACTTTCATTACGCTCGCTTCGTTCACGGGGCGGGCTGCTGCGAGGTTTGCCGCTCGTCGGTTTGGTTTTCGGCTGCTCTTCGGCACCCAGTGTTTTAAACCAGCCGAAAAGTTTTCCAATAATCGAGGGCTTGACCTCCTCCTCAACGGCTTTCATCGGTGCCGGTTGCGCCGGGGTGACACCCTGCACCACGGCCTGCGCACGGGTGGCCTTTTGTTGTTCTTGCACCGCAGTCAGTGGTTTGTCTTCTGCCGGTTTTTCCACCAGTTTGTAGCTGGCCTGCAACACGTCGCCGGTCATGTCGTCAAGACGCAGGCGGCTGATGCTGTAGTTGGGCGTTTCCAGATGCGGGTTGGGAATCATCGTTATCGCCACTTTCAGGCGCGATTCGATGCGATGGATGTCGGAGCGTTTTTCGTTGAGCAGGAAAGTGGCTACATCCACCGGCACTTGCACATGGATTGCCATGCTGCTTTCTTTCATCGCCTCTTCCTGAATAATGCGCAGGATGTGCAGCGCGGAAGACTCTGTGCCGCGAATATGACCGATGCCGCTACAACGCGGGCAGGCGATGTAGTTGCCCTCACCCAGGCTGGGTGCCAGGCGCTGACGCGATAATTCCAGTAGGCCGAAGCGCGAGATTTTGGCGGTCTGCACGCGGGCACGGTCATGGTGCAACGAGTCGCGCAAACGGTTTTCCACATCGCGCTGGTTGCGGCTGTTTTCCATGTCGATAAAATCGATCACGATCAGCCCGCCCAGGTCGCGCAGGCGCAGTTGGCGGGCGATTTCTTCCGCAGCTTCAAGGTTGGTGTTGAACGCGGTGGCTTCGATGTCCGAGCCTTTTGTGGAGCGTGCCGAGTTGATGTCGATGGAGGTCAGGGCTTCGGTATGGTCAATCACGATCGCGCCGCCGGAAGGCAGGCGCACTTCGCGCGCGTGGGCGGATTCGATTTGGTGTTCGATCTGGAAGCGCGAGAATAGCGGTACATCGTCCACGTAGCGTTTGATGCGGTCTACATTGTTCGGCATGACCGTACTCATGAACGCCAGCGCCTGCTGGTAGACGTCTTCGGTGTCGATCAGAATTTCGCCGATTTCCGGGTTGAAGTAATCGCGGATGGCGCGCACTACCAGGCTGCTTTCCAGGTAGATCAGCGACGGAGCTTTTTCGGATTTCGCCGCGCCTTCGATCGCGTCCCACAATTGCTTGAGGTAGTCCAGGTCCCATTGCAATTCTTCCTGGTTGCGCCCGATCCCGGCGGTGCGCGCAATGATGCTCATGCCTTTCGGCACTTCGACATTCGCCAGCACTTCGCGTAACTCGTCGCGTTCTTCGCCCTCGATACGGCGCGATACGCCACCGCCGCTCGGGTTGTTCGGCATCAGCACGATGTAGCGACCGGCCAGACTGATGTAGGTGGTCAGCGCCGCGCCCTTGTTGCCGCGCTCGTCTTTTTCCACCTGTACCAGCAATTCCTGGCCTTCGCGCAAGGCTTCCTTGATCGACGGGCGGTTGCCGCTGCCAGAAAGATAATATTGGGGGGCTACTTCCTTGAACGGCAGAAAGCCGTGCCGGTTGCCGCCGTATTCGACGAAACAGGCTTCGAGGCTGGGCTCGAGACGGGTGATGACTGCCTTGTAGATGTTGCTCTTGCGTTGTTCCTTGCCGGCGGTTTCAATGTCGAGGTCGATGAGTTTCTGACCGTCAACAATGGCGACGCGGAGTTCTTCCGGCTGCGTCGCGTTGAATAGCATGCGTTTCATTATGTTGCCTTCCCGCGCTCTGACACGGGCGAGAGCAAGCTACACGCGGTTAGGCGTGCCAGATGAACATACTGGGGAGCAATCGTGCAAACAGATGTAGTTTGTGCAAACGGTTGGTCAAATCAGTTCTCTATCAGTAGCTTGTCTAAAAATCATTCTTTGGAATATTTGCATCAGTGGCTGCGCGGGCGTATTACCATATCGCACTGTATCTGTTTCGCCGACTGTTGCAAAAGTCCCTTGGGGTGTGGGGCAGCAATGGCTGCCTCACGAAAATCCACAGGTGCTTTGAGCGCATAAATCAATTACTATCGCTGCTGGTTCCGGTGAGCGATATTAACCGGGCTGCGGCTGGAAGGGTGGCGGCGTGTTGTGCCGTCGCTTGCGCCAGAATTTTTCCTGGCGGCCAGTTTTTATGGCGAGGGAACAAAATTACATCCCAAACTTACCCAATCCCAAAACGCGCGAGCGGCGAAGTATAAGCAAAATGAATGGTTTAAGCAAAGAATCGGTTAATTTTCTTACTGTTGATGAAAGTGGCGAGGCTCAGCGCATCGATAATTTCCTATTTCGGCTTCTGAAGGGTGTGCCTAAAAGCCACGTTTATCAGATTCTGCGCGGTGGTGAGGTGCGGGTGAACAAGAAGCGCGTCAAGCAGACTTACCGCCTGCAACTGGGTGACCTGTTGCGTATTCCGCCGATCCGCGTGGCGGAAAAGCATGAGCCGGAACAGGCGCACATCCCGGCGGTGGAATTCCCGATCATCTACGAGGACGACGCGCTGGTAGTGGTGAACAAACCCTCCGGTGTGGCGGTGCATGGCGGCAGCGGAGTGAGCTTCGGCATCATCGAACAAATGCGCCATGCGCGCCCGCAAGCCAAATTTCTGGAGCTGGTGCACCGCCTAGACCGCGAGACCTCCGGCGTGCTGCTGCTGGCGAAAAAGCGCTCCGCGTTGACCGCGATGCACGAGATTATGCGCGAGGGCAACAGCGAAAAGCACTACTTCGCGCTGGTGCTGGGACAGTGGAAAAATGCCCGCCAGCACGTCAAACTGCCGCTGCACAAGTTCGATACCCCGCAGGGCGAGAAGCGCGTGATGGTCAGGGAGGATGGACAGGCCTCGCATACCATCTTCACCCTACTGAAGAGCTGGGCGCCACAAAATGACCAGCTTGGATTCAGTCTATTGGATGCGCATCTCAAAACCGGGCGCACCCACCAGATACGCGTGCATCTGTCGCACCTCGGCTTCCCGATTGCCGGGGACGATAAATACGGCGATTTCGCGCGCAATAAGGCATTGATGAAGCAGGGATTGAAGCGCATGTTCCTGCATGCGCACAGCATCGCGTTCGCGCATCCGTTGACGGGTGAGGCGATGCACCTGATTGCGCCGCTACCGAAGGAGTTGGAGAGTTTTATTGCGAGGTTGGATTCCTCCGCGTGAGATTTTCGCGTACCGTTTCTTATGAGGTATTTTTGCCTTACGCGACATAAGGGTTTACCTTGTTGACCCCCAGTAGCGCATATATACTGTCCATACAAAAGGAGCATCCTATGCTGACTCAAGTATTTCAAAGTGAAAATTCGCTGGCGGTACGCATTCCCAAGGAAATGAGTTTCGAGGGAAATGTTAAGGAAGTGGACATCGTGCGCCAGGGCGATGTACTGATGATTCGCCCGATTCAGCGTGGCAGTCTGATGGAAGTAGCGGGAGCTTTCGCCGCTTTTCCTGCTGGCTTCATGGTCGATGGGCGCGAACTTAACGAGCAGGCCGAGCGCGACTGGAAATAGGCGATGCGTTACAAAACACTTTCAAAATTTTGCACAGATAGCCAAAACAATTCGACTCCGGCACATTGAGTTTCTGAATGAATAATCCTTCCCCCGCGCTGGTCTGGTGGCGAGGGTCTGTCTCAAACTGCCCCGCTTCCAATGCACAAAAGTTGCCGCTCAAACTCTTCAGCCGAACTCATTAAATTAATCGTTTTAAAACGCATGCGATGCCCCTGTATATCAACGTAGGCATCCATAGCCTGCCCACACTGAGGGTGTAGCAGCATGCCTTCGCTGGACTCAATGCCGTCGGAATTCAACCTTCCCTCTTGGGTGCGCAAGTAGGCATAAAGTTGGTACATATATCCGCTGCGCAGCACCTCTGATTTGTATTGAGTGTCCGTAAAAATGTGCGTGAACTTGGTGTCAATCACTACCTTGTGCTTTTGGCCTGTATGCACGAGTTCGATATCAGTCTGCATGCCAGGTAAATGCTCTGCGATTCCATCGGACGTATGTCCCACAGGCCACTTCAATTTGCGGCCATGCTGCACTTGCCAGCCCAGCGGCTGCAACTGTATGCGCAAGGCATTGGCCACGGCCTTTTCAAACAAGCGGCGCACCAAGTGCACATCCGCATCCACTGCCACCGCTTGGTTACTGCCTACCTGTTCACTAGGGATGACAGCTTCAAATACCATCTTGGCCAAGCTCACCATCAACAAGTCGGCCGTTTCATTGCGACTGACTTGGTCGGTGGCCAAGGCTGCTCGGGAAGGTTTCTGGCTAGACACCCCTAAGTGCCCAAGCATTTGTGATAGTGCGCGGCACTCATGCACCACATCAGATGCATCAATCATTGTCGACAAGTAATCCAGCGCTGCCCGTACCAGTTGGTTGCGCGGCGTATCCATTGTGTGCTCTTCAAAGCGACAAGCCACACGCCCTTGCTCCAACAGTTGACCTGAGGCCGTGGCCAGCACATCAATACGCCCTCGCACACGAGAAAGCACAGCATGACGTGCTTGATAGCCCCTGCTTAAATTACGCCTCAATCGCTGCTGCACCACCCGCACCAGCAGGCGCGCCAGCAACTCGGGCAAGTCACGTGCAGCTTCTGCTTCCACTGTGGCTTCATCTCTAAAGCGCACCAGATCTGCTGCATACAAAAACAGTAGCCAGATATTGCGAAGAGGGATGGCGGTCGCCATGCCCTCAAGCCTGTTTGAGCAAAAGCGCTATCGCATCAACCGCTCGCTCTGGTGTGTCAAACCAGTATTCATGTAGCAGTGGGCCAATTTCTGAGCGCACCACATCTGCGAACCATGCCTGCGCATCCGCCACAGGCTTATACGGAGTAACGTACGAATGGCCAATTTTAAACTGCGCACCCAAAGCACGGTCTGTGGCAATTTCTTGGTTCAACGCCGCCATGCGTGTTTGGATATGTGTAATGGCCGTCGTATCCATACCTTTGTCACTACACCACTTCTGCCACGCGGTATTGAAGCTGGGGACAAGATCCACAAAGGCAAAGCGGCGACGCAGCGCCAAATCCACTAAGGCCAGCGAGCGGTCAGCCACATTCATGGTGCCAATCACATACAGGTTTTCTGGTACATACACCTTCTCCCCACGTGCTTTGGAATAGGCCAGCTCCATCGCTTCGGCGCGTGACCGCTTGCTACACTCAAGCAGTGTTAGCATCTCGCCTAGTACCTGAGCTGGGTTCCCCCGGTTTATTTCCTCAATGATGAGCACATGCTCCACATCCGGCTGTGCAATAGCAGCCTGCACTACTTGCAAAAACAGCCCATCCGTTAATGTCAAGCGTCCGTCACCACTAGGTCTGTAACCTCGTACAAAGTCCTCATAGGACAAAGCTGGGTGAAACTGCACCACGCGCAACTGCTCATCCGTTACGTTTTTTTGGCCAATCAATGCCTTTGCTAAGCGTCTGGCCAACCAAGTTTTCCCGGTTCCCGGCGCCCCCTGCAAAATCAAGTTTTTCTTTTCTGTCCAGCGCTTGAGCATGCTGTGCAGCTCAGCCTCCGGCACAAAGCAACCTTCGCCCACAATGTCCGCCACGCCATAGACAGCCACTGGTGGCACTTGCTCCACTTCATCCAGTGCATTGGCTTCGTCATCGGCGCTATCTATATCCTGCACCACGCCATCAGTTTCTATGAACCGGTCGCGCCAGTACGGCTGGGCCATAAAGAAGGCATAGTCTTGCTGCGCACCGTCAAAGGTAAAAGCCACCAAGCGGAGCGCCAGTACTTCGTCCTCCACCCGTGCACGGGTAATGGTGGAACGGTAGGTATAGAAGTACCACTCGCGGGGCTCAGTCAAAGGCTCCCAAGCCACATCCACCGTTCGTCCATCACCGTGGTTTCCGGTCACCGTACCAATGGCTTTGATTTTCATGGCACTGACCGTTTTCCCCTTGTTGTCAAAGGGGGCGCCGTGCTTGCGAGCAAACGATGCTTTGATGGCAATGCGGTCGCCCGCTTTCATTTTGTTCACTTGTTCGGCAAACTTGTCTTCGTAGCCATTTTGCCAAATTCCTTCTTTCAAGAAGCGTGGCATTTGGTCACCCTCACCATCGCCCCACATCGCACCAACAAACCAGTACTGCGTGCTGTCTGGTTGCACACGCACCTCAGGCGCTTTTAATTCATCTTCGTGCCCCTTGAGTTGCGTGGCCACGCTTTTAAACATGGCCACCGCTTGGTCTTCTGTCAGGTCAGCGGCTTGCTTGCCCTGCTCTGTCAGAGCCCAAACACCATATTTAGGCGCATACATCCAACCTGCCTTAGTCATATAAAACCGCGCCCATGCTGCACGGTTCTCAAAAGTAGGCATCCCGTTCTTATTGGTCTGTGCCATATCTTCAGCCGACAGTCCTTCATGTTGGGCAATGTGGGCATACACCTGCTTAGGGGTGGCTTGCCCACCCAGTTGCTGCATGGCTCGAAGCACAGGAGCGCAGTAACTGACAAACTGTGGAACACCCTCAATCTTGGCGTGAAATACGGACATTGGTAGGACCTCCTTCGGTTGAGCTTAGCCTGAGTCTGTGGTTATGGGATGAAGTATGGATTGCTGTTGGCTAAGAATGGCAATGATAACGCATTGGCATTCTTAGCTGCTTTGACTGAGGTTCTTCCCTTCGACATCCGGCAACTTTATTGGTACAGCAGTCGTTCAGGTGGCAGCTATCTGGTGAGAGGGAACTTCCGCCTGGCACGTCAGAGACCGATGTGAAAAAAATATTTCCAATCTCGACTGTCTCAAGTGTCCACATTGGAGTCAGTCCGGCGCAGAATCATCAAACGACCGCTGTACATTAGCAAGCAGTCGTTCAATTTTGACAATTGACCTGCCGCTGTTGGAAGAAAACCGCCAATCAAACTTTATAACAGCCTACATGAAAGCAACACTTGGTGCTGTGCATTCTATCCGGGTGGGCACGGAGTGCCCGCGCGCCCATCAAAAAATATCGGGCAACTTGTTGCCCACAATTAATTCGACAAGTTCAGGGCGAACGGCCTTATTAGAGTGCGACAAACTTCCCCTCTCCCCAAACCCTCTCCCACAAGGGGCGAGGGAGTAGCCAGCGTAGGGTGCATTCCATGCATCATGGTGCGCACAGCGCATCCTACAAATTCGCCATCACCCCTTGGTCTTCGTCAAAAACACCGTCACCTCTTCCCGGTCATGGTATAGCTGCTTTGTCATTATCCGGTAGTTGATGCCTTCTTCGTCCAGACGTTTTCGGATGCCGCCCAGCGCGCTGTCGAGTGCGGCGAGGCGCTGTTTCATCGGCAGTTTCAGATTGAAGATCGCGTGTCTGCACCAGCCTGCCGCGAACCAGTCTTCGATCAGCTTGGCGACTTTGGAGGGTTTTTCCACCATGTCGCATACCAGCCAATCCACCGTTTTACGCGGTGCGAATTTGAAGCCGTCCTGCTTGAGGTGCTCGACCAGAGGATGTTTCGTCAGCACGCCCTTCATCGGGCCGTTGTCTACTGCGGTGACGCGGATGCCGCGCCTGACCAGTTGCCAGGTCCAGCCGCCAGGTGCGGCACCGAGATCGACGGCGGTCATGCCTTGGCGCAGCAGGCGCGTCTGTTCGCTGCGATCCATGAACACTTCGATGGCTTCGGCCAGCTTCAGCGTGGAGCGGCTCGGCGCTTCGGCGGGCATGGATTGGCGCACGATGCCCATGATGGCCGCCGCACTGTTGTACGGGTCGCTGGTGCCGATCAAGGCGGATGATTTGTCGGGGAAGAAGATGTGCAGGCGTGGCAGATGATTGCTTTGGTGTGATGCTCCTCTCTCCGTTCGCCCTGAGCTTGT
>CAIZNF010000183.1 GCA_903934275.1 uncultured Nitrosomonadales bacterium | reverse complement strand
GCAAAATTATGCTCATCATTCTATAGAGGTTCCCTATGCAGTATCCGGTTCATGGGGCTCAATTCGGACGAAAAAAGTGGCGACTGTGGTCTCTATTAGGGAGCAAGGAGTCCTGCCGCTGGTTGGACGTTGCCGATGCTGGCAAAGCGGCATCCATGGTGACTATAGAGGTTCCCTATTGTTGCTGACCGGGAAAGCGATATCTGCGAAAAACGGGCGAGGCTACCCGATGAACGCACCCATCCGCTCATGCGCGCCTGTCGAGACTGCACTCCGGCAGCGGAAAATACCGCTCATGAAGGGGCGCAATAACGCCCGTTGCAACGTCGCTGCCGACCTGTTCAACCCGGAGCGAGAGCGGCTGATGAGCTTATTCGCTGGCCTTTACTTTGCGGTATCATCTCGCCCTTACAAAATAGCGACCCAGTTCAACCGCAATGACATCTGCAAAATTCATTGATCTTCCACCTCTGCTTCACGCACGCGGCACAATCACGCTGCCCGGTTCGAAGAGCATTTCCAACCGCGTGCTGTTGCTGGCCGCACTGTCCGAAGGTGTGACCGAGGTGCGAGATGTGCTGCTGTCGGACGATACCGAACGCATGCTGGATGGCTTGCGCATTCTGGGCGTTGGCGTTGAACAACTGGATAAGCATGTGTTCGGCGTGACCGGTTGCGGCGGCAACTTTCTGGCCAAGAATGCAGAATTGTTTCTGGGCAATGCGGGAACTGCGTTTCGTCCGCTGACGGCGGCGCTGGCGTTGTCCGGCGGGCATTACAAATTGTCCGGTGTGGCGCGCATGCACGAGCGGCCGATTGGTGATCTGGTGGATGCGTTGCGCGCCTTGGGCGCAAATATCGACTATCTGGGCAACGAAGGTTTTCCGCCGCTGGAGATTTTTTCGGCAACGTTGAGTGGTGCAGCCCGCGTCAGCGTACGCGGCGATGTGTCGAGCCAGTTTCTCACCGCGTTGCTGATGGCGTTGCCGCTGCTGGATCGCGCGGTGACGGTGGATGTGGTCGGTGAGCTGATTTCCAAGCCGTATATCGAAATCACGCTGGCGATGATGAAGCGCTTTGGAGTTATAGTGCAACGCGATGGCTGGCGCAGTTTTTCGGTGGCATCGGGTAGCAGTTACGTATCGCCGGGGGTAATCTACGTGGAAGGTGATGCTTCATCGGCTTCGTATTTTCTCGCGGCGGGCGCGATTGGCGGCGGGCCGCTGCGTATCGAAGGCGTGGGCAGCGGCAGCATTCAGGGCGACGTGCGCTTTGCCGATGCACTGATTTTGATGGGCGCGCAAATCGAACAGGGCGCGAACTGGATGGAGGCGCGTGCGCCGACGGGTGGCAAGTTAAAAGCGCTTGATCTGGATTGCAACCATATTCCCGATGCTGCGATGACGCTGGCGGTGGCGGCGCTGTTCGCCGACGGCACGACTACGTTGCGTAATATCGCTAGTTGGCGCGTCAAGGAAACCGACCGTATCGCGGCGATGGCGACGGAGTTGCGCAAGGTCGGGGCGACGGTGGAAGAGGGCGCGGATTACATTCGCATCACCCCATCAGCTACAGGCTACCCGCTACAGGCTACAGGCTCCGGCATCGACACCTACGACGATCACCGCATGGCGATGTGTTTTTCGCTCGCGGCGTTTGGCGCAGAGGGGATGCGCATCAACGATCCAAGTTGCGTCGCCAAGACTTTTCCCGATTATTTTGCGGCATTTGCCAGCGTGACGCAGGCTGTTCCGGTGATCGCGATCGATGGCCCGTCGGCTTCGGGCAAGGGCACGGTGGCGCAGCGCGTCGCTGCCCAACTCGGCTATCATTATCTCGACAGCGGCGCACTGTATCGCTTGCTGGCGCTGGCGGCGCTGCGCGGCGGGATTGCGCTGGACGATGAAGCAGGCTTGGCGGCATTGGCCGGGTGCATGGATATCCGCTTCGAGAGTGAGCAAATCTGGCTGGACGGTGTGCTGGCAGGCGATGAGGTGCGCGGCGAGCAATGCGCGACAGCGGCCTCAAAAATTGCGGCTTTGCCTGGTGTACGCGCCGCGCTGCTGAATAAGCAGCATGCCTTTCGCCGCGCGCCGGGACTGGTGGCAGACGGGCGCGACATGGCTTCGGTGGTGTTTCCCGATGCGGCGCTGAAGATATTTTTGACCGCCAGTGCCGAGGTGCGCGCCGAACGCCGATATAAGCAGTTGAAAGAAAAAGGGATGGATGCTAATATTGCCGCCCTTTTGCTGGATATACAGGCACGCGACGAGCGAGATACTCAGCGTAGCGTGGCTCCACTGCGACAGGAACCGGGTGCAAGTCTGCTGGATACCACGGCTCTGAATATCGGGCAGGCGGTACAGGAAGTGCTGATACGCTACCCGCAGAAGTAAGGTTCCGTGCTCCTCTCAAGGGCGCGGATTATTTAACTAACCGCCGTGCAAACGGTATTAATTTTGGGTATATCCGATGAACTCAGCCGCAACCGCAGCAACTGAATTAAATCCCGATAGTTTTGCCGCAATGTTTGAAGAAAGTTTGACGCGCAAGGAAATGCGCGCGGGCGAACTGATTACCGCACAAGTCGTGCGCATAGATCACAACATGGTGGTCGTGAATGCCGGACTGAAGTCCGAAAGTTTAATTGCGATCGAGGAATTCCTCGACGCCAAAGGCGAAATCGAAGTCAAGGCGGGCGACTTTGTCACCGTTGCGATCGAGGCGCTGGAAAACGGCTATGGCGAGACCAAACTGTCGCGCGAAAAAGCCAAGCGCCTGGCCGCATGGCACGATCTGGAACTGGCCATGGAAGAAGGCCGTATCGTGGAAGGCTTTGTCAGCGGCAAGGTCAAGGGCGGTCTGACCGCGATGGTCAACGGTATCCGCGCGTTCCTGCCGGGCTCTCTGGTTGACATCCGTCCGGTCAAGGACACCACGCCTTACGAAAATAAGACCATGGAATTGAAGGTCATCAAGCTGGACCGCAAGCGCAACAACGTGGTGGTTTCTCGTCGCGCCGTGCTGGAAGCCAGCATGGGTGCTGGCCGTGAAGCAGTCATGGAAAATCTCAAAGAAGGCGCAATCGTCAAGGGCGTAGTCAAGAACATCACCGACTACGGCGCATTTGTCGATCTAGGCGGCATCGACGGCCTGTTGCACATCACCGATTTGGCATGGCGTCGCGTGAAGCATCCATCCGAAGTATTGACCGTGGGCGATGAAGTCGAAGCCAAGATTTTGAAATTTGATCAGGAGAAAAATCGCGTTTCGCTGGGTATCAAGCAAATGGGCGACGATCCGTGGAATGGTTTGGCGCGTCGCTACCCGCAAGGCACGCGCATGTTCGGGAAGGTGACCAACCTGACCGACTACGGCTCATTCGTGGAAATCGAACAAGGCATCGAAGGATTGGTGCATGTATCCGAAATGGATTGGACCAACAAGAATGTTCATCCTTCCAAGGTCGTGAGCCTGGGCGATGAAGTTGAAGTGATGATTCTGGAAATCGACGAAGCGCGCCGCCGTATCTCGCTGGGTATGAAACAATGCCAGTCCAACCCTTGGGATGATTTCGCGATCAACCACAAGAAGGGCGACAAAGTTAAGGGCGCAATCAAATCCATCACCGATTTCGGCGTGTTCATCGGCCTGGATGGCGGCATCGATGGTCTGGTGCATTTGTCCGACTTGTCGTGGAGCCAGCCCGGCGAAGAAGCTGTGCGCAGCTACAAGAAGGGTGATGAGGTTGAGGCCACAGTATTGGCGATTGACGTGGAGCGCGAACGCATTTCTCTGGGTATCAAGCAAATGGAAGGTGATCCTTTCGGCGGTTTTGCTTCCAGCCATGAAAAAGGTGCCGTAGTCACCGGCAAGGTGAAGTCACTGGATGCAAAGGGTGCGACGATTGCATTGGATGGCGATGTGGAAGCCTACCTGAAGGCTTCGGAGGTGTCTGCGGATCGCGTCGAAGATATACGCAACCACCTCAAGGAAGGCGACAGCGTAACCGCTGTCATCATCAACGTGGACCGCAAAAATCGCGGCATCAATCTGTCGATCAAGGCGCTCAACAAGGCAGAAGAATCTGTTGCAATGCAGAAATTTTCTGCCGAAAGCACTTCCAACGCGGGTACTACCAATCTGGGCGCGCTGCTGAAGGCCAAGATGAGCGGCAGCAAGGCTGAAGTATAAATTTAAGGTTCCTATCATGACCCGTTCAGATTTGATTGCCAGGCTCGCCGAATTGCATCCGCAATTGCAGGCCAAGGATGCCGAGTTTGCTGTTAAAGTGATCCTAGATACATTGTCTACCACGCTGTCGGGTGGGGGGCGTGTCGAGATTCGCGGCTTCGGCAGCTTTGGTCTGAATTACCGTCCGCCGCGTCAGGGGCGCAATCCCAAGACCGGCGACAAAGTAAAAGTACCGGCCAAATATGTGCCGCATTTCAAGGCGGGCAAGGAATTGAGGGAGCGGGTTTGCGAACAGAAGCCATGATTCAAACTTGAAGCATCAAAATGGCGGCATATCGCAAGGTATAGCCGCCATTTTTTATGCTATCGTTACAAGGAACCTGCAACACTACTGATGGAACAACTAGCCATCCGACTAGGTTGGCAAACTACGCCAACTTAGTCATTGGTTATGCGCCTGATGATACTGCGTCGAAAAGCGACTCAAAATCCTCGTGTATAAAACATGCATTCCGGTTTTTCGCCGCTTTTCTCCTTACTTGGCCTGCGCTCGCTACGTGTTGCAGGAATCTTGTAGCAATGATTTTTTCGGGGTGTGCTATGCGTTATCTCAATTGGGTTTTGCGAGTAGTGCTGTTCATCGTGTTGCTTGGATTTGCGATTAAAAACGACCAACCGGTCACCTTGCGCTATTTTTTCGGCTATGAATGGCAGTCCTCGTTGGTGGTGGTGCTGTTGATATTTTTTTCCGCTGGCGCGGCAGTTGGCGTACTTGCGATGCTCACCAATGTGCTGCAACAGCGCCGTAAAATCGCGCGCTTGAATCGCGACATCCGCGTCAAAAACAAGCTCGCCGGTGTCGGCGAAACGCAGCAAATCCCTATTCAACCCTCCTGATAAATTTTTGGCATGGAATTTGAACCTTGGATGCTGCTGATCTTTCCACTGTTTTTCGGTATGGGATGGCTGGCCGCGCGCACCGATATCAAGGAATTGCTCTCGGAATCGAGCGCGTTGCCGCAGTCATATTTTCAGGGGCTGAACTTCTTGCTCAATGAGCAGCAGGATAAGGCAATCGAGGCGTTCATCGAAGTGGTTAAGGTTGACCCGCAAACCATCGAGCTGCACTTTGCGTTGGGTAGCCTGTTTCGTCGTCGCGGTGAAGTGGATCGAGCCTTGCGTATGCATCATAATCTGGTGGACAGGGCAGATCTGGATGATAATAAACGCCAGCATGCGATATTCGAGTTGGCGCAGGATTATTTGAAAGCCGGAATCCTGGATCGTGCCGAGAGCCTGTTCCGCGAGTTGGAAAATACCCCGTATGCAAAACCTGCGCTGGAATTCCTGCTGGAACTGTTTCAGAAGGAGCATGACTGGCTCAAGGCAATCGAAGTGGCGCAACGCCTGACAGCAGTATCCGGCGGGCAGTCATACGGCAAACAGGCCGCATTTTTCTATTGCGAACTGGCGGGAGAGGAGATCAAAGGCCGCGACCCGGCAGCAGCGTGCGGACACCTGCAACAAGCCTTGGCGGTTGATCCGAATGCGGTGCGCGCCACCATGATGTTGGGCGATTTGGCGGACAGCGAAGGCAGGCTTGAAGAGGCCATCAATATTTGGAAAAACATCGAGGTGCAAGACTCGCAGTACTTGCCGCTGGTTGCAGAACGCATGTTGAATGTCTATCGCAGACTGGATCGCGAGACGGATGGCGTTGCCCTATTGCGCGAATATCTGGACAAGTATCATTCTCTGGACTTGATGAATGTGGTGTTCGATGGCGTGCTGAAAAACGAAGGTTCGGCTGCCGCTTACATATTGGTGCGCGATGAATTGCAGCGCAATCCGACTCTGTTGGGGCTGGATAAATTGCTCGAGGCGCGGTTGCTGGAAGTGCCGATGGACCGGCGTGCAGATATCGAAATGGTGAAGGATTTGGTGCACAAACGCACGCGCAATCTGGCGATGTACCACTGTGCCCATTGCGGTTTCAAGGCGCGCCAGTTCTACTGGCATTGTCCGGCCTGTCAGGCTTGGGACAGCTACCCGCCGCGCCGCAGCGAAGAAACAGGAATTCCTTTATGAGCGATCCGAAGATCATAGTCGCGCTGGACTACCCTGCCGCCGCGCCCGCGCTGGTGCTGGCCGAGCGGCTGCAGCCTGCGCTCTGCCGCCTGAAAGTTGGCAAGGAATTGTTCACTGCTGCAGGGCCGGGATTGATTGAGCAGTTGCAACAGCGCGGTTTTGAAGTTTTTCTCGACCTGAAATTCCACGACATTCCCAACACCACCGCGCAGGCATGCAAGGCCGCAGCCGCGTTGGGTGTGTGGATGGTCAATGTCCATGCATCCGGCGGCAGGCGTATGATGGACGCGGCATGCGAGGCGTTTGCGTGCTGCACGCAGCAGCCCAAACTGATCGCCGTGACGGTGCTGACCAGTATGGCGCAGCAAGACCTTGTCGACATCGGCATCAGTGCCACGCCTGCCGAGATGGTGCTGCGCCTCGCCACACTGGCGCGTGACAGCGGCCTGGATGGCGTGGTGTGTTCCGCGCAGGAAGCCGCGCTGCTACGCAAGCAATGCGGCGACGGATTCTGCCTGGTGACACCGGGCATCCGCCCCGCGCAGGCGAGCCTCGATGACCAGTCGCGCGTGATGACACCGCTTGCCGCGCTGCAAGCCGGTTCCAGTTATCTGGTGATCGGACGTCCGATCACCAAAGCGGCAGACCCGTTGCAGGCGTTGCTCGATATAAACAAAGAAATCGTAGGGGCGTGATTTATCGCGCCCCGAATGTTGAGTTGAAACCCGACCAAACTGATGAATCGAAAAAACGGAGAACCGGCATGAACGCATTGCCAAAATTCGACAGCGCAAAAATACTGGTGGTCGGCGACGTAATGTTGGATCGTTACTGGTTTGGCGACGTTAACCGCATCTCGCCGGAGGCACCGGTGCCGGTGCTCAAGGTCGAGCGTGTCGAAGAGCGCCCCGGCGGGGCGGCCAACGTGGCGCGCAACATCGCCGCGCTCGGCGCGCAAGCCACCTTGCTGTCGGTGGTTGGCGACGATGAGGCGGGCGCGTGTCTGGGAAAATTGCTCAACGAATATGAAAATCTCACCGCATTGCTGCATCGTGACAGCAGCATTTCCACCATCATCAAGCTGCGCGCCATCGCGCGCCACCAGCAATTGCTGCGCATCGATTTTGAGACACCGCCCAGCCACGAAGTGCTGCACGCGGCATTGGCAGATTTTCATACGCAGTTGCCGCTGGCTGATGTGGTGATCCTGTCCGATTACGGCAAGGGTGGGCTGGCACATATTGCCGAGATGATCCGGCTGGCGCGCGCAGCGGGCAAGCCGGTGCTGGTCGATCCCAAGGGTGACGATTACGCGCGCTATTGCGGCGCGACGCTGCTCACACCGAATCGCAGCGAGTTCCGCGAAGTGGCGGGCAGTTGGAAGAGCGACGCGGAATTCAACAGTAAGGCGGAAAAACTGCGCACCGAATTGCAGCTCGACGCGCTGCTGGTCACGCGCAGCGAGGACGGCATGAGCCTGTACCGTGCCAACGAGGCAGTGCACGAGCCGTCGCAGACGCGCGAAGTATTCGATGTCAGTGGCGCGGGCGATACTGTGATCGCCGCGCTGGCGGTGATGCTGGCGAGCGGTGCCGATTTGCCTGATGCGGTGCGTATCGCCAACCGTGCGGCAGGCATCGTGGTCGGCAAGCTGGGTACGGCGGTGGTCAGCCGCGAGGAAATTATTCGGGATATGAAGATGTAGGGGCGTATGGCAATATGCCCCTGATGGCGTATCAAAAATGGGTGTATTGTTTTACGAAAAGGGCGTACGCCATACGCCCCTACGACAGAATTTCAAGGGGATGCTATGTACTACATCGTTACCGGAGCCGCCGGATTCATCGGTTCCAACCTGGTCAAGGCGCTCAACGAGCGCGGCGAGCACGATATCATTGCGGTGGATAATCTCAAAAACGCCGATAAGTTCAAAAATCTGACTGATTGCGAAATTGCCGATTATCTGGATAAAGATGACTTCCTGAAAAAATTGCAGGATGGTTTTTTCGATGGCCTGGTCAATGCCGTGCTGCATCAAGGTGCGTGCTCTAACACCATGGAAACCGATGGACGTTACATGATGGACAACAACTACCAGTACACGCTGGAGTTGCTGAACTACTGCCAGAACGAAGAAATATCTTTCCTGTATGCCTCGTCCGCCTCGGTGTATGGCGGCGGCAAGGTGTTCAAGGAAAACCGCGAATGCGAAGCTCCGCTGAACGTATACGCCTATTCAAAATTTTTGTTTGACCAGATTGTGCGTCGTCGCTGGCACAAGCGTGACGCGCAGATCGTTGGCCTGCGTTACTTCAACGTGTATGGTTCGCGCGAACAACACAAGGGGCGCATGGCCTCGGTCGCATTTCATTTGTTCAACCAGTATCGCGCCGAAGGCAAAGTGAAACTGTTCGAGGGCTGCGACGGCTACGCCAACGGCGGGCAATTGCGCGACTTCGTCTCGATAGAAGACGTGGTCAAAGTGAACATGCATTTCCTTGATAATCCGCACAAGTCCGGCATTTTCAACCTCGGTACCGGGCAGGCGCAGAGCTTCAACGACGTGGCAGTGGCGACTATCAATGCGCTACGTGATGCCGAGGCGAAGCCCGCATTAAGCCTTGCCGAACTGCAACAACAGGGCTTGATCGAATACATCCCATTCCCCGATGCGCTGCGCGGCAAATACCAGAGTTACACTCAGGCCGACATCGGCGCGCTGCGCGGTAGCGACTATGCCGAGCCATTCATGAATGTTGAGCAGGGCGTTGAAAAATATGTGGGGCAACTGCTTAAGGCGATTCCCTGATATGTACCTATCCGTAGAAAATTTCGTCGGCAATACCCCGTTGGTCAGGCTCAAGCGCATTCCCGGCAACACCTCGAATGTTATCCTCGCCAAGCTCGAAGGCAACAACCCTGCCGGTTCGGTGAAGGATCGTCCGGCGCTGTCGATGATCGTGCGCGCCGAGCAGCGCGGCGACATAAAACCGGGCGACACGCTGATCGAGGCGACCAGCGGCAATACCGGAATCGCGCTGGCGATGGCGGCGGCGGT
>CAIZNF010000182.1 GCA_903934275.1 uncultured Nitrosomonadales bacterium | reverse complement strand
TCCCTCTCCCCTCGCGGGAGAGGGGGTGGGGAGAGGGGTACCCGCCCACCACTTTTGAATGCGCCAGGTTAGCTGGGCTATTTCTAGCCCAGACGTGCCGGAGCCAAAAAGGTTATGCATGGAAGTTTGCTCCAGCACGCTCCCACAAGGCGATTGAGGCAGCGGAAAATTCTTGTCACGTTTTGACATCATCTAATCGATAAGTGGCTAAAAACAAGTTCCTTTAGAGCCAAATCCATAATTAAATACGCAGCTTTGGTTTTCTCCGTGTAACTGGCATAATGCCCGCTGCCAACCGCGATTATGTGCGTCAATTCATGTGACCTGAAAATTTTGGGTACATTGAGACCCGAACAACGATATGCACTCTAAATATAATTTTAATCTTGAGCAACCTGCGGTCACTCGCGACCGTGGTCTGCTCTTCACCGCTGTGTTACTCAGGAGCATTCACCCATGAGCGAGATTTCCGAGGAATTGAGCAAAAAGCTTGGCGAAGCCGTGGAGCGAATGCCTGCCTTCCCGAAAAGCGTGCAAAAAATTCTTGAGTTGACGCGTGATCTCAACTGCTCACCGAAGCTTCTGGTGCAGGTCATCGAAAACGATCCAGTCATCACGATGAAGATTCTGCGGGTTCTCAATTCGGCCTATTACAGATTGCCCAGCAAGATCACCTCGATCAACCACTCGGTGGTGTTTCTCGGCCTGAATACCGTCAAAAACATTGCGTTGAGCATTGCCGCAATCGGTATCATGCCCAAGAAAAATGCTGCCGGCTTCGATGTCGGCCAGTACCTGCTGCATTCCCTGTCAACCGCCGCTATTGCCAAACATTTGGCCGGAAAGATAGGCGGTGCCGACCCGATGGATTGTTACGTTGCCGGGCTGTTGCATGACTTTGGCAAGGTAGTATTCGCCCAATTCATGCCGGAACAGTTCAAAGTGGCGCTCGAAAAAAGCAAGACCGGCGATATATCGCTGTTCTCGGCGGAGCATGCCGCTATTGGAACAGACCATACCGTAGTCGGCTCAATGTTGGCCGAAAAATGGGAGTTTCCAGAACTGTTAATCGATAGCATCCGCAACCACCACTCGGAAAAAGCTAGCGATTCAGTAATGGGGTCTTGTGTCTATGCCGCCAACCAGATCAGCAAAAAAATGGGATTTGGCTTCGCCGGAGATTCACGTTCAGAGGACTTACCCCCCTCAGTTGCCAAGCATTTCGGCATTAACGTCAATCTGGAAACATTGATTGCCTCTATCGGCGACGACGAGCTGGCGAGAGTTCTCGAACATGCCAAACAATTTTCCCAAATGGATGCATCATGAAAATAAAATTCTGGGGTGTGCGCGGCTCGATCCCATCACCACGCGCTGGCACGGTGCGATATGGCGGCAACACTACCTGTATCGAAATTCGCACGGACAACAATGAGCTGATTATTCTCGACGGGGGCACCGGAATTTTCCCGCTGTCGCAGTCCCTTTTGAAAGAGCTGCCGGTCACCGCCAACATATTTATAACCCACAGCCACTGGGATCACATCCAGGGCCTACCCTTCTTTATTCCCAACTTCATTCCCGGTAACAAGATGAAGCTGCACGGTGCACTTGATCCGGTTTCTGGGCGCGGGGTAGAGCAAGTCATGGATGTGCAGCTGCAATATAGCTACTTTCCGGTACGCGAAGCCGAAATGAAGGCGAGTATCGAGTACGTTTCGTTGGCACCTGGGCAGACAGTCACAGTGGGTTCGGCCACGGTGACGGCAACCCTGTTGAATCACCCTGTCGTCAATTTTGGTTACCGGGTGGAATGCAATGGCAAGTCGCTATTTTTCACCGGAGACCACGAACCCTATTCCAATATCTACTCGCCGGAAGACGATAGCTATGAAGAATATCGCGGACTGGTCGAAGCGCAGGAACGGATGGTTTTCGACGTGATGCAAGGCGTGGATGTGTTGATTGCCGATTCCTCATACACCATCGAGGAATATCCCAGCAAAAAAGGCTGGGGGCATGGCACGTTCGATTCCTGCATGAACATGGCCGATGCGGTTGGCGCAAAAATTCTTTTCTGCACCCACCATGAACCGACACGCGACGATGACGCGCTGGAGCGCGAATTCGCCAAGGCGCTGGAGCGGCATCCGCGACGCGAAGGAATGACGGATTTCCGGTTGGCACGCGAGGGCATAGAGATCGAGTTGTAATGTGCTGGCATTGACAATGTTTGTCGGCGTGATGTCAACATTGAGCGCAGGGCGGTTCGCTGAAGATGCCAAAACCCTGCAAAATCAAAACTATAAAAAACGCTCTCACCGTTTCACGCATGGAGCAAATTATGAGTTCCACCTTTAACCCCCTCCCCAGGATCAACCCTGCAAACGTCGTTGCAGAACTGGAAGCCGAGCGCGAAGCTCATGCGGGAACACGGGCCAGATTAAAGTTGCTCGAACATACCGTGTTGCAATTCGTCCCGCGTGACCTGATTTCTTTTTTGGGTAAGGGAAGTCTGCTGGATGTCGAACTCGGCGACCAGGTCGAAAAAACGATGTCGATCGTGTTCACTGACATACGCGACTTCACCACCTTGTCGGAAAGCATGACCCCGCAACAAACCTTCAACATGATCAACTCTTACCTGTCGGTAATGAATCCTGTCATCAGCACCCATCAGGGGATCATCGACAAGTACATGGGGGATGCGATCATGGCGCTGTTCCCCACATTGGCCGATGATGCGCTTTCTGCCGCACTGGCAATGCTGGCGCGCCTCGATGAATACAATAATGGCCGGTCAAGAGCCGCCTACCCTCCGATAAAGATTGGGATCGGCGTGAATACCGGCTTGTTGATGCTCGGTGTGATAGGTGGCGGCAACCGGATGGAGGGCACGGTGATCAGCCACGCAGTCAATCTGGCATCACGCTTGGAAACCCTGACCAAGACTTACGGGGTACCCTTGCTGATCAGCGAACACACGCTTTACAGCCTTTCCGATTCTGAGCGGTTTTCGATACGTTACCTCGGGCGATCGAAAGTGGCTGAAAACACCCCGGCGGAATCGGTCTACGAGGTATTTGACCACGATGCACCGGAGATAAGGGGGCTAAAGGCAAAGTCCTTGAAGAAATTTGAGGAGGCTCTCGCCTATTATCATCTACGTGCGGCCGCAAAGGCGCTCCCCATGCTGGAAGAAATAGTACTGGAAAACCCCGGCGATAATCCCGCAAAAGTTTATTTAAAACGTTGCGGGGATTACATCAAGACTGGAATCTTTATCGGTACTGAAGAGCTTGCGGATGAAATGATCTGGCGCAAAAAACATGAGGTCGGCATCGAAGAAATTGACCGCCAACTCCAGGAGTTATTGGACCTTATCCAGAAGCTCCACGAAGCCGTGACTGTTGAAAATAGCCAGAATGCCATAACATCCGCAATGGATATTCTGGAAAAACGTATTCGGGAACATTTTGAGTTTGAAGATGAGTTAATGATAAAACATAACTACCTTTTCTCTTCGGACCACATCGCTCAGCATAATTCTTACAAAAAATACTTCCACAAACTGAGAGAAGAAATCGAGGCCAACATCGAAAAGTCCCTGTATCTTGGTTTCCGCATCAATTTGTCCTTGTCCAACTGGTTGCTAAATCATGTATCCCGCGATGATCGCCATCTTGGTCGTTTCCTGAGCGATTGCGGATGCGTTTGAAACACACCGGCGGTCAGCCTAATTTGAAGAATCAGAAATGCAAGCCAACTAATTCAACCCTCAATAAAAAAACCAGCCGAAGCTGGTTTTTTTAGTTGCTATTATTTTACTTGTCGCCTGTGAACAACTGCTTCAATGTCCACAAGCTAAACAAGACTGCAAACACTGCGGCACTAATTGATACCACGTCAGCGATAATCGCCATTTTTCTCCTCCCGAGAGAACTGGGTTGAACCAAACAACAAGCTCAAGTGGGACGAATCGTAACACAATTTTTTTGCGGGCAAGTTTTTTTTGTCACTTTTTTTGACGCATATTTTTGATAGGCCCGATATGCAAAAGAAATTTTATATCAAGACCTACGGTTGCCAGATGAACGAGTACGACTCGGGCAAGATGGCGGATGTGCTGCGCGCTTGCGCGGGCATGGAGCATACAGACAATCCTGAAGAGGCCGATGTCATCCTGTTCAACACATGTTCGATTCGCGAGAAGGCAGAGGAAAAAGTGTTCTCTGATCTGGGGCGCGTGCGCCTGCTCAAACTGTCCAAACCGGATTTACTGATCGGTGTGGGTGGCTGTGTGGCTAGCCAGGAAGGTATGATGATCGTGCGGCGCGCACCCTATGTGGACATCGTGTTCGGCCCGCAGACCTTGCATCGCTTGCCGCAGCTTATCCAGGCTCGCCGGGATACCGGTCGCCCGCAAGTGGACATAAGCTTTCCCGAGATCGAGAAATTTGATTATTTGCCTGCACCGCAGACGACCTCCGGCACGGCTTTCGTTTCCATCATGGAGGGTTGCAGCAAATACTGTACGTATTGCGTGGTGCCCTATACGCGCGGCGAAGAGGTGTCGCGCCCGCTTGCCGATGTACTGCACGACGTGCGGGAACTAGTCGCTCAGGGTGTGGCGGAAATTACCTTGATCGGGCAAAATGTAAATGCCTACTGTGGCGTGATGGATGATGGCGATACGGCAGACCTTGCTTTGCTGCTTCAGGTCATAGCCATGCTGGAAGGCGTGGAGCGCCTGCGCTACACTACCTCGCACCCCAAGGAAATGACACCACGCCTGATCAACGTGTACGCGACCGAACCAAAGCTGGTCAGCCATTTGCATTTACCGGTTCAATCCGGATCGGACAGGGTTTTGGCGGCGATGAAGCGCGGTCACACCGCGCTCGAATATAAGTCGATTATTCGCCAGTTGCGCGCGGTGCGCCCCGATATTTGCATTACTTCAGATTTCATCGTCGGCTTTCCCGGCGAAACAGAGCAGGACTTCGAGGCCACCATGAAGTTAATCAACGATATCGGCTTCGATAACAGCTTCAGTTATTTGTATAGCCCGCGCCCCGGCACGCCCGCAGCAGAAATACATGATGACACGCCGCTCGAAATAAAAGCGGCGCGTTTGAAGCGACTGCAAGATCGCATCATGGAACAGGAAATGGATGTTGCGCAGTCGATGCTCGGCACAGTGCAGCGCGTGCTGGTGGAAGGTGTGTCGAAAAAAGATGCGCAGGAATTGGCCGGGCGCACCGACAATAATCGCGTGGTAAATTTCCCCGGCTCGGTGGACATAGCAGGCCGCTTTGCCAATGTAAAAATTATCAAAGTGGTGCGTCACACTTTGCGCGGTGAGTTAGTATCAGATTCGATTTGAATCAATTCAGAGAAAGCCGCTGTCCTGATGAACTAACTAGCTATCTGACTAAGCGCGATGAAACATGCGTTAAGTCATCCTAGAAACGGCAGTTCAATCCGCAGATTACGCAGATTAACGCAGATTTTTATGCAGTTATCAATGATTACAGTATCACCCAAAAGGTGAGGACGCTGAACTGGGCAATTCTTTGTTTAATCTGCGAAAATCTGCGTAATCTGCGGACAACTGCTTTTTGTAGGGTCATTGGTTAACGAAAACACGAAAAACTCAATGGACTCCATGCTACGAATTGATACCCAATGGTTGAGTCGCCGAGCCAACGCAGCTTCTTATTTTATTTCGTGCCTTTCGTGTTTTTCGTGGACGAATTGCCGTTTGTAGGATCAAGCGATGAACAAACTACCTGCCCATAAACTTTCCCTGTCCGTGCAATACGCCAGTTCTGCGCCAAATCTACCGACCCGCGTACAGCTGCGCCGCTGGGTCAAGCATGCGTTGCAACGCGATGTGTGCATGACATTGCGCATCGTGGATGAGGCAGAGGGGCGTGGGCTCAACAAGAAATACCGCAACAAGGATTACGCCACCAATGTGCTGACCTTTGTATATGACAGGGCCGATGTCTATTGTGGCGACGTGGTGGTCTGCGCACCTGTGGCGGAGCAGGAAGCCGCCGCGCAACACAAGGATTTGTTGGCGCACTACGCGCATCTCACCATCCACGCTACACTACATTTGCAGGGTTACGACCACGAAATCGATACCGATGCCACGGAGATGGAAGCACTTGAAACCGCGCTGATGTTAAAATTGCGCTACTCCGACCCTTATCAGGCAATAAGCACCAAAAATGGACGAAACAGAAAGTAGTAAACCCAGCCTGTTGGAACGCCTTTCCGCGTTTCTGCTGCGTGAGCCGGAAGACCGTGAACAACTGGTGCAATTGCTGCATTCAGCCTACGAACGCAATCTGCTGGATGCCGACGCGTTGTCCATGATGGAGGGCGTGCTGCAAGTATCCGAACGCCAAGTGCGAGAAATCATGATCCCGCGCGCGCAAATAGATGTCATTGATATCAGCGAACCTCCGGAAAAATTCATCCCCTTTGTCATCGAGACGGCCCACTCGCGTTTTCCCGTGATCGACGGCGACAAGGACAATATCATCGGCATCCTGCTGGCGAAAGACCTGCTACGCTACTACGCGGGCGAAGAATTCGACGTGCGCGACATGTTGCGCCCGGCGATATTCGTGCCTGAGGCCAAGCGGCTTAACGTGCTGCTGCGCGATTTTCGCAGCAACCGCAATCACATCGCGCTGGTGGCGGATGAATACGGTGGCGTATCCGGTATGGTGACGATTGAAGATGTGCTGGAGCAGATTGTCGGCGACATAGAAGATGAATACGATTTCGACGAGAACGAAGACAATATCATCCCCGATGGTGCGGGGTTATACCGTGTCAAAGCCGATACCGAAATTGCCGATTTCAACGGGGCGCTTGGCACGGAATTCAGCGACGAAGAATATGACACGGTGGGAGGTCTCGTGTTAAAAGCTGCCGGTCAACTCCCCAATCGCGGCGACCATATCCACTTCGGTGAATTAACTTTCACCGTGCTGCGGGCGGATAGCCGCAGGCTGTATTCATTGTTGGTGGAGCGTAAAATACCTGTAACAAAGAACTTGTAACACCCCCCGATAACCCGGCTTTAAAAGTTGGATTGCCAAAAACATACTGGATTACCGCTTGACCGTGAGTCAGCTTGCTTTGAGTCAGCTTGCTTTGAATTTGTCGAAGGGCATGAATAACGTGGTTTTGGGCTGATGGACACTATGGGTTCAATCCTGATTGGGAGGATTTATATGTTTGACGAATTGGATCGCGAAGTTTTTGCCGCCGGAGAACAGATATTCAAGATTGGCGACACCGGTGATTGTGCCTATCTTATCGAGAGGGGCACTGTCGAAATTTTTGCAGTTATCCAGGGTGTGGAGCAGTGCGTCAGTTCGATGGGCAAGGATGAGATGTTCGGCGAGATCGCGCTGATTGACCAACAGCCCCGCACCGCGACAGTCAGGGCTACCGAGAAAACGGTTCTCATCCCTGTCAGGCGAAAATTGGTGGAGAATCTGCTGGAAAAAAGCGACCCGATTTTGCGTCATCTGCTACTGGTTATTCTGGAGCGCTTCCGTGGCAAACAGGGAAATACTGTCAAGTCTGCAATAAGCACGGATGCCGAACAGGAGCAATCCGATCGTCGCAGTGCGCTGAAGGGCGAGGCAACGCAAAAACTGTCGCTTGCCCACGGAATCTCGCGCGCGTTAACGCACGAAGAGTTTCAGCTTTACTATCAGCCGATCTGCAATTTGGCCGATGGCCACATTGCCGGATTCGAGGCGCTGATCCGCTGGCATCATCCTACGGAGGGCGTGATCCCGCCGATGGACTTTCTCTGGCTTGCCGAACAAACCGGCCTGATACGCGATCTCGGATTATGGACGCTTGAACGCGCCTGCCGAGACTGGCCGATACTAAGGCAATATACCCGCTATGGGTCCCCCTTTGTCAGCGTCAACCTGTCGCCGAGCCAATTAATCTGTGAATCCGTGGTGGATGATATGCGGGTGATCATCGCGCGCCACAATATGCCGACAACGGAACTGAAGCTGGAGCTCACTGAAACAGTCATGGTCGAGCACCCTGAAATTGCATTGCGTATTCTGAACAGGCTGATTGAATTGGGTAGCAGCATCGCGCTGGATGATTATGGTACGGGTCACTCCGGGCTGGATCACTTGCAGCGCTACCCGATCAAAACACTTAAACTTGACCGTGCGTTTATTGCGCCGATGCTCGAATCGGCGCAGAGTTTGCAAATCGTGCAATCCTCTATCAAGCTTGCGCATTCACTCGGCATGAATGTGGTTGCGGAAGGGATCGAAACCGAAGACGTTGGCGGCAAGCTTATGGAATTGAAGTGCGACTTCGGACAAGGCTGGCATTATGGTAGACCTGCCGCGCTAAAAGATTTGGCGTTGCGTTACGCAAAAAACTGATTTAATCCGAAAAACCCAGTTGTCCGCGAAAAACACGAAAAATTCAAATGACTCCATGTCGCCAATAAATACCCGACAAGTGAGTCATTGATTCAACTAATTGTTTTATTTCATGTTTTTCTGGTGGTGGTTTTTTAACGACTATTTGGGTTCAAAGCTGCTCGTTTTCGCCCAGATAGCGCCATTGCCCGACCGGCAGATTGCCCAGCTTGACCTTGCCGATGCGGATACGTTTCAGTCCGGTCACCTTCAGTTCGACCAGATCGCACATACGGCGGATTTGGCGTTTCTTGCCCTCGTGCAGCACAAAGCGTAGCTGATCTTCGTTCTGCCAAGTCACCTTGGCGGGTTTAAGATATTCCCCATCCAGTTTGAGACCCTGGTTAAGCAAAGCCAGTCCGCTGTCCTTCAATGCACCCTGCACGCGCACCAGATATTCCTTGTCAACTTTGGAGTCCTCGCCGATTAGATGTTTGGCGATACGGCCATCCTGAGTGAGAACCAGTAAACCTTGCGAATCAATATCCAGACGACCTGCCGGGGCGAGGCCGAGCAACTGGCTGCGATGAAAGCGTAGCGGCGACTGATCTTCCGCCCAGTGTGTCGCGCCGTCGATCAAGGTAACGGCAGGCTTGTGATCGTGCTCTGCTTGTCCTGACACGAAGCCGATGGGTTTGTTGAGCAGAATGGTCACGCGCTGCTGTTGGGTGTTCTGCGCGGCACGGCGCAAGATGACTTGCTGAGTGGGATAGACTTTACTGCCCAGTTCACTGACGATTTCGCCGTCAACCTCCACCCAACCTTTTTCGATATAGACATCCGCCTCGCGGCGGGAGCACAGGCCGAGTTCTGACATGCGTTTAGAAAGACGGGTCTTTTCCATGAGATAAAGTATTCCAAAATAATCAGGGGGCGATTTAATCACAAATGCCGTATCAGAAGGAATCGGTTATTCTTCGCGGCGCATTTTAAGCCATTGATTTATTTGTAACTACCAGTTTTTTCGTAGGTTTTTTCTGTTTGCTACAAAGAATTGCTACATAAAGCAATCAACTACGAGAACATCATGCCGCGCAAAATACCCTACCTGCAACGCCGGGGCGATTCCTTTTCATTTCGCATTGCGGTACCAAAAGATTTACATAAATCTATCGGCACACGTGAACTGACCAAGGCACTATCCACTCAAGACCGGTGCACCGCAATACCGATTGCTCTATCATTAGCGGCTAAAGCAAAGCAGCTTTTCATAAACTTACGCGACATGACCAACCAAAAATCACCAACTAATGGCTTTGATCTTATTCTTGAAGTTTCATTTGACGAACTCGGTTTACCTGATGGATTTAAGATCAACTCCGAGCCTCACGAATCAGACGCGGCAAATTCAGCTATCAGAGCCACGATAGAAGCAGCCGCGCTGGCAAAAGAGAGGAGGATTCACGCGGACACGGCAGCGACCCCGTTAAAGCAACTTAAAATCGCTTCCAAGCTCACACTCAAAACTGCAATTGATAAATTTCTGGATGACCCAGAACGTAACAAAACTCCTGACATGCTCACAAAGCAGAGGCGAGCCTTAAATAAGTTGCTTGAGAGCATTGGAGACAAGCCAGTTGACGAACTTTGCCAACTCGATATAAAAAACTTTTTCAAATCGCTTTCAAGTTATTCAAAAGCAACTTTCAGGGATACATATAAGGCTGGCCTTCGCTCTTTTTTGAACGACGCGAAAGCAGAGTATGAAGCGATGGGTTTTCCTCAAAATTTAACATTGGAGGGCATTAAATATGAGGGCGATCGAATAAAACCAGAAAATAAACAGCGCCCACTTTTGCAGCATGAACTAAAGCGACTTTTTGAGGGGGCAGAAATGAAAGTCTTTTCAGAAAATTATGCACAGGCACATTTTTTTTGGCTACTCCATATTGGCCTATTTACAGGTGCGAGGGTTAATGAAATTTGCCAGCTAAACCCACAAACTGACATTTTGCTAGATACAGATTCTGGCGTATGGTACTTGTGGATTACCGAAGAAACCGAAAGCGGCGACGGGATCATAAAGTCAGTAAAAGGTGGTGAATCAAAAAAAGTACCCATTCATAATAAACTGATTGAACTGGGTTTTTTGGCTTACGTATGTAGAGTAAAATCCGAAGGAGCTAAAACTATTTTCCCGAAATGGGAATCAAAGGGCAAGGTGACAGGCGGCAGGGCAAGCGGCAGGGCGGAAAAGTGGGTTTATGAATTGTTCCGAGATATTGGATTGAAGGACGAAACACAAGGTGCTTGCCTATCAGGAATGCACGCATTCCGACATACGTTGCTATCATGCGGCGCAAACAAAAAACCGCCGTTAAACTTGACTTGCATCACAGACCACGCTCAGGGTGCTAACCCAATTAACGCGACAGGGGCAGCCAAAGGGTATTTATCAACCGTCCCGAAAATCCCATTGGTTGAAAAGGCGGCGCTGTTAAACCAGTTGGATTATGGGCTAAACTTTTTCACGCCGACCACGACTTAGGAAGAGCCGAACTATAAACCGCTTGGCACAAAAGCAATGAACTTTGGGAGCGTGTGCTCCGTTGCCAAGTGCTGGATCGAGCAAGTAGCACAAAAATTCTGCTAAGAGCAACCCGCCACCGGCAATTCATTCCAGCTTGTTGTGTAATTCGGTGATCTCTTCTCCTGGCGCATCGCCCAGCCATGACC
>CAIZNF010000181.1 GCA_903934275.1 uncultured Nitrosomonadales bacterium | reverse complement strand
GGTTGGCCGATTCGGAAAACTCGCCGACCAATTTACCCTGCGCTGGCATACTCCACTCCAGCACTTCTTCATCGCCATTATTCGTATCGTCCGGCTTTGGCTCGGCTTTCTGCTTGACTTCGGGTAGCTTAATTTCGGGCAATTTAACTTCGGGCTTCGCAATCAGAGCAGCACCAGGTATCTGAACTTTTTCAATTTGCGCCAGAGCAGCGTCGGAGTAGACGTACTTTACTACCTTGGGCTGTTCTTTAATCAAAGATTCTGCCGGTTTACCCTCTGCGGGCCGGGCAACCTGAGCCGAGTTACCGGAAAATAGTTTGATTTCCTGGCCTATAGAAATGACGCTCGGATTTTGAATGCTATTCAATTCGGCCAGTTCGTGATAATCAATACCGTAATTGAAAGCGATGCTGTATAGCGTGTCGCCCTTTTGCACAATATGCACCGGAGGCCGCCAATCCTTTTCGTGCGTGGCTTTTTCATGTGCTGCTTTTTCATGCGATGCTTTTTCACGCGACGATTTACTTTGTGCCGCGTCGTCAGCGCTCTTCCTGCCGGTTTCGCCGCGCTCGACGACCGGCGCGCGATGTCCGCTCGATGCACAGCCCGACAAAATTGCCACCATTACCAGCGGCACCAAAATCTTGTTGAATTTCACGGGCATCCTCACGTCTTTCCCATCAATAACGGTACGAATTTCACCGGTTCCAACTTGGTTTCGCGAAACCCCTGCGCGTCGCGCTCGACCAGATACAACCATTGTTCCTGCGCCCCAACCGGCAGTATCATTCTACCACCGACCGCCAATTGCTCCCGCAACACCACCGACAGCACCGGCGCGGCAGCGGCCATGATAATCCCATCAAACGGCGCGGCCTCTGGCAGCCCGGCACAGCCATCCGCATAACGCACGCTGACGTTGCGCAACTTCAAGTCGTTCAATTGTTTTTTGGCGCGTTCATACAAAGGCTGAATGCGCTCCATGGTGTAAACCTGTTTCACCAGCTGCGCCAGCACCGCAGCCTGATAACCGCAGCCGGTACCGATTTCCAGCACGCGGTTGAGCGGCCTCTCTGGAGTAACAGCAGCACGCAACACCTCGATCATGCGCGCCACGATGTAGGGCTGTGAGATAGTCTGATTGAAATTGATCGGTAACGATACGTCATCGTATGCGCGGCTCGCTAACGCCTCATCAACAAACAAATGGCGCGGTACATCGAACATCGCCGCCAGCACCGCTTCGTCTTTGATGCCCTGCTCGCGCAAACGCTCGATCATGCGCGCACGGGTACGCTGCGAGGTCATACCGATACCGTTAAGACGTGTGCTCATTGCCCGAGCCAGTCGCGCACCGCATCGAGCTGGCTGTATTGCGTGAGGTCGATTTGCAGCGGGGTAAGCGATACGCGCTGCTGCGCCAAGGCATAAAAATCCGTACCCTCGCCGGCATCCTGCGCCTTGCCCGCCGCGCCGACCCAATACACGGTTTCGCCGTGCGGATTGCTGGCCTTCACCACCGGTTCGGCCTTGTGCCGCTTGCCGAGGCGCGTCACCTCGATGCCTTGTAGTTGATCGTGCTGCACATCCGGTACGTTCACGTTGAGCAGCCAGGGATGACTATGGGTCCGCTTGGCAAAGCGTTGCACCAGCGTGACGGCAACCTTTGCGGCAGTCTCGTAATGGGCAAGCTCCCTGCCCGCCAATGAAACCGCGATGGAAGGAATGCCCAGCAAAAATCCTTCGGTCGCCGCCGCCACCGTGCCGGAATAAACCGTGTCATCGCCCATATTCGCGCCGGAGTTAATGCCCGACACCACCATGTCCGGCTCCTGATCCAGCATACCGGTGACGGCGAGATGCACGCAATCGGTCGGCGTACCGTTGACGTAATAAAAGCCATTAGCGGCGCGGCTCAGCTTGAGCGGGCGATCCAGTGTAAGTGAATTGCTTGCGCCGCTGCGGTCGCGCTCCGGTGCGACCACCACTATATCGGCGATTCGGGCCAGATGTTCGGCGAGGCACACTAAGCCTGGGGCGAAATAACCGTCGTCATTGCTGATCAGGATGCGCATCGGTAGATTGAAAACCGGGTCGTAAAAACATTGAATAAAGCGGACAGAAACATTGTCAACGCAAGGCGGCACATAATATCCGTTTCGTTCCGGTTTCGCCATAAATTCACGGCTGTGCGACGCTTAATTGGACTCAACCTTGTAGACTGCCCTGAAGCTAATATTGGTGATACGCAGCAAAAGTTGG
>CAIZNF010000180.1 GCA_903934275.1 uncultured Nitrosomonadales bacterium | reverse complement strand
GCCGAGTCCGTCGAGTCCTAGTTTGTCGATCATTTCGTTGCCTCCAATGCTTCCTGTCCGATGTTGTCGCATATTTGCAAGTGAGTCATCGCCTCCTTGCTGCCGGTGTATTGAAACTCAACGAGCGTAGCCCATGCGATCAACGCCTCCCGCAGTTCCTTGATCCGAGCTTGTGCGATGGCAAGACTGGCGTCTCCGCAGATAGTGATCTTTGCATCTAGCGCAGCGTTCAGCGTGTCCCGCTCCACTGTCAGCGCAGCAACCTGAGCGCGCAGGGCTTCGATCTCGTCAGGCTCATGGCCTGCTTGCCAGTTGTGGTTCATCGTGTTCTCCTTGTTAGGCTTCCTCCGCTCACCGTGTCTCACTTCCCAGTTCATTTCACTCTCCTTGATTGTCCGGTATTCGACAGGCTGTTTGGCTTCAACGGGTTGCCGCCGCGTGATGGAATGTTTTGCATCTTTTAGGGGGTCTACTTAGCGTTAGACATCATGGCGTCCGTATCCATCCTTGAGACCTTGCGTACTTGTTTGCTTCGTGATGTTCTTGCCCACTTAGCTTATCTGCCGCAAATTTTCCGGCCAGCCCGCGTTGGTAATCAAGCTCTCCCTGCATGTTTTCAATCGTGCTGCGCAAAGACTCAATATCCCGCAGCATATTTACAAATGTCCTTTGGTTATCGGTCATCTTTAATCCTCCTGTCTAACACTACATTCGAGCGGACTCGCTTCGCTCACCGCTCAATTCCGGCGTTATACATCTAGGCCGCGCAGCACGGCAGACAGCACCTTGCGCGACGTGTTGTAGTCATCCCATGCTTTCAGCACTTCGGGGAATTCAGCCGCAGTGCGCTCTCGACTAAACGAGGCGTACCGTTCGATGTCGCCCTTTTCTTCCCAAAAGTACCGCATCATGTCCGCGTATGCTTCTCTGCTTTCTTCAGTCGCCATTGTCTTCTCCGGATGTATAACCTTTCGTTCCAGCGGAGGCTGCGCCAAAAAGCGGCGCACCCCCGCTGAACTCCACGTTAGGGGCCAAACCCCATTGCGCCGCCATCGCTTCGGCAACGCCGTTGTAAGTCCTGCTGCGTTCCTTCCACCTGTTCGGGCCGGGGGAGCAATAGTGCAGCCGCTCCCGCTCCCGCTTCGGCAGCTTCATCATTTCAGCTTTCACCACATTCGTCGGTCGCAACGGCGGCAAACCCTCAAGCCAAAGGCAGGTTGCTTTCTGCTCCGTGTGACCGAACATCCAAGGCTGAATAACCTGAGTCTTGTTGCGGCCTACACGCTCCCGCGCATACTTGTGCATGATTGGGTTTTCAAGGCACTTCCTTTCAATCGGAGCGTGCAGTAACCGCTTGAAAAATGCCGCGCCTTCGTCCAGCTTCGCCCATCTGTCTGGGTCGCGGTGCAACCACACAACCCCGGAATTTGTCATGTAAGTGCACGGCGGGTGAGCCACCATCAAATCGAAATGCTCCCTACCAATCAAATCAAAAACGTCACCCTGATAATGCGGCCCCATGTCGCTTTCACTTGGCAGCAGGTCGCAACTTATGGCGTCGTGTCCAAGCGCCAGGAACGCATCGCGCACCCTTCCGCTGTATTCGCAGGCAATAAGCACCCTCATTTTTTACCCTTCTTTCTATTCTCTGTCATAGTTAGTACCTGAAGATTGTTCTCTACGTGTAGCCCAGATACATGCTCACCTTGAAGCGGATAGAAGTGGTCTACTTCATGCTTGATACCTGTCTCTTCGGTAAGTCGCTGCGCTTCAATATATACGGCTTTCATTTTTTCCTTGTCAGCCCATGCCGGGGTTCGTTTGATCTTTGCCGCTTGCCTGTTTCGTACCGAAGCCATTCTTATCGCTGGGTTGTTGGCCGCCCACTTCTTTCCGCCTCGTGAGTTCATCGCCGCAACTTTATCGGGATTCCTTGCTCTCCAGCTTGCTACGATTGCCGCTCGCCTCTCCTTATTTTCGTCACGCCATTTCTTTGAATAGGCACTACTCTTGGCTTTATTCGCCCTGCGCCACTCTCGCTGATATTCGGCTCTGCTTTTCATTTAAGCAGTATAGCAGCAGCAAGCTACCAAAACAACCGCAAGCTATCAAAACCCTCATTTCTTTCCTTTCGTTTGCCGTATCGCCACCGCCGACTTTTGGCCCCTAACACGTCGCTCAACACGGACGCAGGCGATAAACCCGCCTGCGCCGGTTAGCTAGGCGTTATGCACTCTCACTCATCCCACATGTCGAGGTCGTTGCATACGGCATCCATCCCCGGCCTTGCTCGGTAGGTGCAGAAAGCCCCGTCGTGAATGCCCGTCACTTTTCGGTACGGCTGCCCCGGCAAGATTCGCCACTTGTCAGCTTCCGCAGCCTCAACCATCAGCCGCTGCTCGCTCGTCTCGCACTCGGCCAGCGTGTATCCGGCACGGTTCCATTGCTCGCTTGCGTCGCAGCGATAATGTTTTTTCGCCGTCACTACCTTGTCCGTAAAAACATGCTCCATCTCAACCTCCGTGCATAACCCTACGCTCGACCCCGTTCGCTTCGCTCTCTGGACGCCCCGCGATGCGGGTC
>CAIZNF010000179.1 GCA_903934275.1 uncultured Nitrosomonadales bacterium | reverse complement strand
CTTGCCACATAAATCTGTAGTAGAAAGCCTGCAAATTCAGTTTTTCAGCGAATCTTCGATCCAATTAAAGTCTGCATGAAACCGCGCAGTTATTGAGAAGTGGAGGTTTTCTGGCAAACACTAGTTACCGAACGAGTTTAAAAATCGCCTTCAGTTTACGCTGAATCTGTTTTTGAAGCTGGAACGGATTGAGTGTTTTAGCTTGAGCCGATAGTCTATCCTTGGCGCTTTGCGGCACGTCAGGATGGTCGGTCAATCGTTGTGCTGGCGTGACTGGTGTGCTGTATTTTTTGACCCATCTACTGCCCACTCGTGATTTGGATTTCAGCTTCAACGTTGGGTAGAAGAAATTGGTCAACAGGCTGAACTCATTGGCGTACAAGTCATTCATCAGCCTGACCAGCCTGGGATCAGCGAAGCGGTCATAGCCGAATAGTTGTCGCACGCACGACCAGTTCTTTTGCTCAACATGCGCATTGTCGTTTGAGTGATATGGGCGTGATCGGGTGAACTGAATCGGCTGTTTGCTATCTCTGAAATAGTTCACCAAATGCCAGTTCAAGAACTCTGAGCCGTTATCACTATCAAAGCCTTTGAGAGGGAATGGCAACGCCTTCTGAATTGCCTTGATTTGCTCTATCACGCCGTGTGCCCCTTTGTTCCAAGTTGACCTGCATTCTGTCCATCCGGTGCAGATGTCCGTCATGGTTAGGCTCCAGACGAAGTCACCTGCCAAACTATCACCGCAATGTGCCACCGTATCGGCTTCCATGAAGCCCGGCTGGGTCACATTCCAAACACCCGTCTGGATAGGGATTTGCTTCTTTAACAGCGTACCCGGCTTGGTGCCTGACAAGCCCTTGCGTTTGTATTCTGCACGAACCGGTTTGAGCAAGCGGTCGATGGTGGCTGCTGAAATCGATTTTAGCAGCGTATGCGCACCCTCTGGCAGCGCTTGTAACGCCGACTCATAGTGAGGCAGCCAAAGTGGCAAGGCCTCCTTCAGGCGCTTGCTACACAACTGATCTGAAGCCATCCAGATCGAGCGTAATGCGGTGAGCAGCTCGGGTGTGTTGTAGCGTGAAACAGGACCGGATTTGTGAACGATGTGCTTACGTTTATAGCGCGGTGCATTGAGTAAGCGTAATGCGTATTTGCGGTGGTATCCGCATACCTCACAGAACTCGTTCAGAATCGTTGTCTTGCGGGATTTGCCAGCGCGCCGATAGCGCACTTGGATTGCCTCAAAATACGCTCGTTTCTCTTGCTTTGTCATCTCAGGTTACCTTGGAAATTTCGGTAACTTTTAACTTGAGGCAACGATCCCTTTTGACGACTACCTTGGGTAACTTTTAACTTGAGTCAATTCGCGATGAAACGAACGATTGACAGTATTTCGCAAAACAAGGAAACTATGGGTCAGTGCCGATTTGAATCAGCTTGCGGGGCACTTTAAACATACCAGCTAAAGCGAAGCAACCCGCTCCGTTTTAGCCGAGCGGGTTTTGTTTTTGGAGTAATCTTGAACGCACCAAATAGCATCGGCATCGTTAGAGCGAAACGCGCGCAATTCGACACCCCGCTGGTTTTTCGCAGCGGCGCGGTGCTGCCGCGCTATGAGCTGGTGTATGAGACATACGGCAAGCTGAATGCCGCCAAATCCAACGCGATCCTGGTTTGCCACGCGCTGTCCGGGCATCACCATGTCGCGGGATATTATGCGGACGAACCGGATAATGTCGGCTGGTGGGACAACATGATCGGCCCCGGCAAGCCGATCAATACCAATAAATTTTTCGTGATCGGGCTGAATAATCTCGGCGGTTGTCATGGCTCGACCGGGCCGTCTTCGATCAACCCGGAAACCGGGCAGCCTTATGGCGCAGATTTTCCGGTCATCACGGTGGAAGACTGGGTGGAATCGCAGGCACGCCTCGCCGATCTGCTCGGCATCCGGCAGTTCGCGGCGGTAGTCGGCGGCAGCCTGGGCGGGATGCAGGCGTTGCAATGGTCGCTGACCTTGCCAGAACGGGTGCGCAACGTGCTGGCCATTGCCGCCGCGCCGCATCTCACCGCGCAGAATATTGCCTTTAACGATGTGGCGCGCAGCGCGATATTGAACGATGCAAATTTTCACGGCGGGAATTTTTACCAGCACAACGTGGTGCCGACGCACGGCCTGCGGCTGGCGCGCATGTTGGGGCATATTACCTATCTGTCCGACGATGCGATGGCGGACAAATTCGGGCGCGAGCTGCGCGACGGCCAATTCAATTACGGCTACGAAATCGAGTTCGAGATCGAATCCTATTTGCGCCATCAGGGGGACAAGTTCGCCTCTTACTTCGATGCCAACACCTATTTGCTGATGACCAAAGCGCTGGATTATTTTGATCCGGCGCACGAGTTTGGCGGCGATTTGAACCGGGCGTTTGCGCGCGCCAAGGCAAATTTTCTGGTGATTTCATTTACCACCGACTGGCGTTTCTCGCCGCAGCGTTCGCGCGAAATCGTGCAACCCTTATTGCATAACCGGCGCAACGTCAGCTATGCGGAAATCACCTCGACGCATGGGCATGATTCCTTTCTGTTGGAACACCCACACTACTTCGACGTGATGCGGGCCTACCTCGATAACGTCGCCAGCGAGTTTTCATCATGAACATGCGCCAATACCTGACCACGTCCGCCGCCGAGCGTCCAGATTTTGCCGCTATCGCCGCGTGTATTCCCAACGGCGCGTCGGTGCTCGATCTCGGTTGCGGCGATGGCAGCCTGTTGCGCTACCTCAAGGAAACGCGCGCCGTGCGCGGCTACGGCGTGGAAATTAACGATCTCGACATCGTGTCGTGCATCGTCAACGGCGTGAACGTAATACAGAATGATCTGGAATCCGGCCTGTCTGATTTCGAGGATAATTCGTTCGACTTCGTGATCTTGTCGCAGACCTTGCAAGCCACGCGCCACACCGAGGCGCTGATCAAGGAAATGTTGCGCGTCGGACACGAGGGCATCGTCAGCTTCCCCAACTTCGGCTATTGGAGAAATCGCCTGCACGTGTTGCTTGGCCACATGCCGGTGTCGCGCAATCTGCCCTTTCAGTGGTATGACACCCCGAATGTGCATCTGTGCACACTGAGCGACTTCGAGAATTTTTGCCGCAGTCATAATGTGGCGGTGCTGGAACGTAACGTGATGGCGGGCAAGCGCGAAATAAGTCTGTTGCCGAATTTGTTTGGCAGCACGGCGGTGTACCGGTTTCGGCGCGGCCTGTAATCAATGGATTCGGGCGCCATGACTGAAAACCAAAACCCCGAACAAAAAGCCCGCGACAACATCGACGCGCTGCTCAGGCAGGCGGGCTGGGTCGTTCAGCACGCCAAGAAAATTGACCTGAATGCTGGCTTAGGCATCGCCGTACGCGAATACCAAACCGATGT
>CAIZNF010000178.1 GCA_903934275.1 uncultured Nitrosomonadales bacterium | reverse complement strand
GCGCAGCGTGCCCAACATTATTGAGATTTCCATAATTCACGACAAATAATCCATTCGGGCTGAGGTATCGAAGCCCCATAATTTGCAACGAGCTACCTTTCGATACATCAGGGTGAACGGATGTAATAATCTATGGAAACATCAATAATTGAACAATGCCTTTGTTCGTTGGGCACGCTGCGCTTTGCCCAACCTACGAAGATTTGGCTTGCCACTTTTGGTTCTGGCTCATTCGGCTAGAGATAATGGCAACAGAGAGAATTTATGGCAAAAGCAAAAACGATTTATTCATGCAACGAGTGCGGCGGACAGACATCGAAGTGGCAGGGGCAGTGCCCGCATTGCATGGAGTGGAATACGCTGATCGAATCGATCGCTGAAACTTCTGCCCCCGGCGCCAAAAACCGTTTCAGCGCGCTGGCGGCGAGCGGCAAGGTGCAGTTGCTCTCCGAAGTCGAAGCGGCGGAAGTGCCGCGTACGCCGACCGGCATCGAGGAGTTCGACCGCGTGCTGGGCGGTGGGCTGGTGTCTGGCGCGGTGGTGCTGATCGGCGGTGATCCGGGCATCGGCAAATCCACGCTGTTGCTGCAAGTGTTGGCGCACCTGTCCAAACAGCAAAACACTCTGTATGTCAGCGGCGAAGAATCGGCGCAGCAGATCGCGTTGCGCGCCAAGCGTTTGGCGCTGGATGCGCGCAACCTGCGCCTGCTGCCGGAAATCCAGCTGGAAAAAATTCAGGCCGCAATTGCGGCAGACAAGCCGGACGTGGTGGTGATCGATTCCATTCAAACAGTGTATTCCGAGCAGCTCACCTCCGCGCCCGGTTCGGTGGCGCAGGTGCGCGAATGCGCCGCGCAACTGACTCGCATCGCCAAGAGCAGCAATATCACCATCATTCTGGTTGGCCATGTCACCAAAGAAGGCGCGCTGGCCGGGCCGCGCGTGCTGGAACATATCGTCGACACGGTGCTGTATTTCGAGGGCGACACCCATTCCAGTTTCCGCCTGATCCGCGCGTTCAAGAACCGCTTCGGTGCGGTCAATGAGCTCGGCGTGTTCGCGATGACCGAGAAGGGCTTGCGCGAAGTGAGCAACCCGTCCGCATTGTTCCTGTCGCAGCACGGCGATCCGGTGGCGGGTTCCTGCGTGATGGTCACGCAGGAAGGCACGCGGCCTTTATTGGTGGAGATTCAAGCGCTGCTCGACGAGGCGCATTCGCCCAACGTGCGGCGGCTGTCGCTGGGGCTGGAACAGAACCGGCTGGCGATGCTGCTCGCGGTGCTGCACCGTCACGCGGGCATCGCCTGTTATGATCAGGATGTGTTCATCAACGCGGTGGGCGGCGTGAAAATCACCGAACCGGGTGCCGATCTCGCGGTGATTCTCGCGATGGTATCGAGCCTGCGCAACAAGCCGCTGCCCGCGAAACTGGTGGTGTTCGGCGAGGTGGGCTTGGCGGGCGAAGTGCGCCCGGTGCAGCGTGGCCAGGAACGCTTGCGCGAAGCCGCCAAACTGGGTTTCACACAGGCTATTATCCCCAAGGCGAACGCACCCAAGCAGAAAATTGCCGGTATAGAGATCATCGCGGTGGAGCGCGTCGAAGATGCGGTTAACCGGATGCGTTAAGGATGCGGCGCGCCGTGCCAAATTACTCGGTTGTGCAGTCCGTCGTCTCGCGTTAAAGTGCGGGCGCATGGCTGGCTAATTTTAATTCGCAATCACCGTAGAGTGCGTAGAACCCAACCCCGCGAATTATTGTTGGTAACGCAAATTAGAATAACAAATCAGGGAGAGTGGTAGTTATGGCGTTAACCATTTTGGTGGCACTGGCGATGTTTGTTGTGCTTGCGTTTTTCCGTGCTTCTGTCGTCAGTTGGGTGCTGGCGATGATCGTGATTGTGGCGGCGGTTGCGATTCAGGCAAGCTTTTCCGATTCTGTATTGCTGGTTATTGGTGTCGCGTTATTATTGTTTGTCGTGTTGTTCAGCGTCCCTCCGGTGCGCCGTGTAGTGGTCAGCAGTGTGGTGCTAAAAATTTTCCGTAAAATCCTGCCGCAGATTTCTGCTACCGAACAGGAGGCGATTGATGCCGGTACGGTGTGGTGGGATGGCGATCTGTTTAGCGGTAATCCGGATTGGAACAAATTGCTGGCTTTCCCCAAGTGTGGATTGAGCGACGCGGAGCAAGCTTTTCTTGATAACGAAGTGGAGCAGTTGTGCGCCATGCTGGACGATTGGGACATTACCCATAATCGTGTCGATTTGCCTCCGGAAGTTTGGCAGTTCATCAAGATCAAAGGCTTTTTCGGCATGATTATTCCCAAGCAATACGGCGGCTTGGAGTTTTCGGCACAAGCGCATTCGGCGGTGGTGAGCAAGGTGGCTTCGCGCAGCGGCACGGCGGCTGTAACAGTGATGGTGCCGAATTCCCTGGGTCCTGCCGAATTATTGTTGCACTATGGCACAGATGAGCAAAAGGAAAAATATTTGCGCCGTTTGGCATATGGTGTGGACGTCCCGTGTTTCGCCCTGACCGGTCCGTTCGCCGGATCGGATGCCGGAGCGATCCCCGATCATGGCGAGGTCTGCTACGGCGAGTTCGCAGGGAAGAAAAATGTGTTGGGCATCCGCGTGACTTGGGAAAAACGTTACATCACGTTGGCCCCGGTGGCGACGCTGCTCGGCCTGGCATTCAAGTTGTATGACCCGGATCGATTATTGGATGGGGAAGTCAATCGCGGCATCACGCTCGCGTTGATTCCAGTCGAAACACCGGGGGTGCGGATCGGTCGCCGCCACTTCCCGCTGAACTCCGCTTTCATGAATGGCCCGACGCAAGGAAAGGATGTGTTTATCCCGATGGATTTTATCATCGGGGGCATATCGCACATAGGGCAGGGTTGGCGCATGTTGATGGAATGCCTCGCGGCGGGGCGTTCGATCTCGTTGCCCGCCAGCAGCATCGGCGGCATGAAGATGGCGGCTCGCACCAGCGGTGCCTACGCGCGGGTTCGCAAGCAATTTCATTTGCCTATTGGCAAGTTCGAAGGTATCGAAGAGCCGCTGGCACGTATTGGTGCGCATACCTACATGATTGATGCGGCGCGCCAGTTCACCGCATTAGCATTGGATATGGGCGAGAAGCCATCGGTGATTTCAGCCATCATCAAATATCACGCCACCGAGCGTGGGCGCACCGTCATCAATGACGCGATGGACGTGCATGGCGGCAAAGGTATTTGTCTCGGCCCGGATAATTATCTGGCGCGCGACTACCAGCAAACGCCGATCGGCATCACCGTGGAAGGTGCGAATATTTTGACGCGCACCATGATTATCTTCGGGCAGGGCGCGATTCGTTCCCATCCCTATGTGCTGAAAGAAATTGTGGCGGTGCATGACCAGGATTATCAGCGCGCTCTGCGTCAATTTGACGAAGCGCTGTTCGGGCACATCAGTTTTGCTTTGAGCAACGCGGCGCGCAGCTTCGTATTTGGCTTGACCAACGGGCACGGCATTACTGTGCCGGATGACGAGACTTACCGCTACTACCAGCAATTGACGCGTTTTTCCACTGCGTTCGCATTGAGTGCGGATGTGGCGATGGCGGTATTGGGTGGATCGCTGAAGCGACGCGAGAAAATTTCCGCGCGTTTGGGCGATGTGCTGAGCCTGATGTATCTATGCTCTGCGACGCTGAAACGCTTTGAAGATGATGATCGCCCCGCCGAAGATTTGCCGTTGCTGCACTGGGCGATACAGGATGCGCTTTACAGAATCCAGCAAGCTTTTGACGGCTTGATACAAAATTTTCCGGGCGCATTGGCGCGCCGGTTGATGGGTGTGCTAATTTTTCCACTGGGGCGGCATTTATCGCCGCCTTTTGACCATCTTGGGCATGAGATTGCCACTTTACTGATGCAGCCGGGCCCGGCGCGCGACCGCCTGACCGCCGGGATGTATATATCTGATGACGAAAAAGATGCGGTGGGCGCACTGGAGGCCGCGCTGCATAGCACGCTGCTGTGTGAACCGTTGCAGGCCGAAGTGGAAATGGCGTACAGGGCAGGCACGTTGAAAGCGCTGGAAGAATTGCTGCGTATCACCGAGGCGCGCGACTTGGGAATCATCACCGCAGAACAGGCGGTGCAACTGGAACGGGATTACGCGCTGCGCCGCAAGGTCATCATGGTGGACGACTTTTCGCCGGAACAGTTGCGGGCAGGTCATTGATGAAGGCAAATTTTTTATCCGCATAACCAGCGACTTGGCTGGCGTTTTTTGACAGCCTAGTCGAATGGCTAGTAGTTACACCAGATTATGCAGATTCACACAGATTAAAAACCGTGGAAACGCCGCCTTATTTCGTTTCGCAAAATAATCTGTGAAATCTGCGTAATCTGCGGACGTGGTGTTTTTGAGTCTGTTCTCGGTTAGCTTTAAGGAAAAAAGATGAATGCATTGCAAGATGATGTAATCACGCCGCAGCAGGCGGGTACTTTGCACGGGTTGTTCGTGGAGCGCGCGCGCCGCTCGCCGGACAAAATCGCCTACCACTATTTTCAGCAGAATGCGTGGCGCGACATCACCTGGAAGGAGATGCTCGGCGAGATAGCGCGCTGGCAGGCGGCGCTGGCCGATTTGCAATTGCAGCGCGGCGACCGCGTGGCAATTATGCTGCGCAACTGTCCTTATTGGATGATGTTCGATCAGGCTGCGATGTCGCTGGGATTGGTGGTGGTGCCGCTGTACACCGTGGATAGGCCGGACAATGTTGCCTACATCGTCAACGATGCCGATGTAAAAGTGTTGTTGTTTGAAACCGATGAACAATGGCAGGCCTTGCGTACGGTGCGCGATCAGCTTGGCGGTGTGAAGTGTTTCGTGAGCATCGACACTGTGCGCGACAGCGAAGAGGCGAGCCTGGAATCCATGGCGGAGTTCTTGCCAAAGACAGCGCAGTTACAGCCCGCACAGCCCTGCCAAATGAACGAACTGGCCAGCATCATTTACACCTCCGGCACCACAGGCAAACCAAAAGGTGTAATGTTGAGCCACGCCAATATGCTAATTAACGCGCACTCATGTTTGGGTTTTTTTCCAGTTACCGAAAATGATATATTTTTATCCTTTCTGCCGCTGTCGCACACTTTCGAACGCACGGTGGGTTATTACCTGTCGGTGATGGCTGGCGCGAAGATCGCTTTCGCGCGCTCCGTCGCGCAGATATCCGGGGACATGCACATCATCCGTCCCACCATTCTGATTTCAGTTCCACGCATTTACGAACGCATCTATGGCGCGATAAGCACCAAGCTGGAAGAGGGCTCGCCGTTGAAGCGCAAGCTGTTCAATCTCGCCGTGGAAATTGGCTGGGCGCGCTTCCTGCATCAGCAGGGGCGCGGCACATGGCAAATGTCATTCCTGCTCTGGCCGCTGTTGCAAAAGCTGGTTGCGCAAAAAATCATCAATCATCTTGGCGGGCGGTTGCGTGTTGCCCTCAGCGGCGGCGCGGCGCTATCGCCGGAAATTTCGCGGGTGTTCATCGGGCTGGGGCTGCCCGTGATACAGGGTTACGGGCTGACCGAGACCAGCCCGGTAATCAGCGGCAATCACCCTGATAATAATTTTCCAGATAGCGTCGGCCAGCCTATTTGCGATGTTCAGGTGAAATTTGGCGAGCAGAACGCGCTGCTGGTAAAAGGGCCGAATGTGATGCTGGGCTATTGGAATAACCCAGAGGCGACGAAGGCCATCATAGATGCGGAAGGCTGGCTGAACACAGGTGATGTGGTGCGCATCAGCGAAACCGGGCACATCTACATTACCGGCCGAATCAAGGAAATTATCGTCATGTCGAATGGCGAAAAAATCTCCCCAAATGACATGGAGCTGGCGATTCTGAACGATCCCTTGTTCGATCAGGTAATGATCATTGGCGAAGCGCATCCTTACCTAGTGGCACTTGCTGTGGTCAACGCGGATGCGTGGAAAAACTTCGCCAGGGAAGTCGGTGTGCGTGCCGATATGCCGGAAGCATTGATGGACAGCCGCGTGGAAGGCAAGATATTGAAACGTATCGCGCTCGATTTACGCGGCTTTCCAGGTTATGCGCATGTGCGTCGTGTCTTGCTTCTGCAAGAGCCATGGACAACCGAAAACGGCCTGATTACGCCCACACTGAAACTCAAGCGTGACAAGGTGGCGGAGCGGTTCGCGGCGCAAATCAAGCAGCTCTACGATAGGCATTAGTTTTTTCGTAGGTTGGGCAAAGCGTAGCGTGCCCAACAAATAAAGGCGCTATTGCTGGTTTAATGTTGGGCACGCTACGCTTTGTCCAACCTACGTACTGAATTTATTAGAGGTTCTCATGAGTGAAAATCAGCCGCAAACCACCACCCTGCCGCAGCGCGAACCGACGCTGCGCGTGGTTGCCATGCCCTCCGACTGCAACTATACCGGCGACGTGTTCGGCGGCTGGATCATGGGGCAAGTCGATATTGCAGGCAGTATCCCGGCACTGCACCGCGCCAAGGGACGGGTGGTGACAGTAGCGGTGAACTCCTTCATCTTCAAACAGCCGCTGTTCATGGGCGACATGGTGAGTTTTTATACGCAAATTGTAAAAGTTGGGCGCACTTCAATTACCGTTAATGTAGAGGTCTATGCGCAGCGCGATCCGCAATGGCGGACTTGCGTGAAAGTCACCGAGGCGACGCTGACCTATGTCGCGGTGAGCGATGATCGCAAGCCGCGCGTCGTGCCGGATTTGTAGGCCGGATTGATGTGAAACAACGTAGACCACAACCTCAACCCCTCCCGGCCTCCCCTTATCAGGGGAGGTGATTTGACTCTCCCCCTGACAAGGGGGAGATGGAGGGGGTTTGTAGTAACGCTATCAGGGGATGATATGAGTGCAAATTTTCAGGTACGCAAAGTGGCGGTGTTGGGCGCGGGGGTGATGGGCGCGCAGATCGCCGCACACATGCTCAACGCCAACATGCCGACCATCCTGTTCGATTTGCCCGCGCGCGAAGGCGAGCCAAACGGCGTCGTCAACAAGGCGCTGGAAGGCTTGAAAAAGCTCGACCCCGCACCTGTCTCCAGCCCTGCAAAAATCACCTTCATCCAGTCGGCCAATTACGACCAGCATCTCGACCTGCTGCGCGATTGCGATCTGGTCATAGAGGCCATTGCCGAACGCATGGACTGGAAATCCGACCTGTACCGCAAGGTTGCACCGTATCTCGGCGAGCAAACCATCTTCGCCAGCAACACCTCCGGCCTGTCAATCAACAAGCTGGCCGAGGCGTTTCCCGAGCATCTGCGCCACCGCTTCTGCGGCATCCACTTCTTCAATCCGCCGCGCTACATGCATCTGGTCGAACTTATTCACTGCGTCGGCACAGAGGCAGCGCTGCTCGATAATCTCGAAGAATTCCTCGTGTCCACATTAGGCAAAGGCGTGGTGCGCGCCAAGGACACCCCGAACTTCATCGCCAACCGCATCGGCGTATTTTCCATGCTGGCGACCAAGCATCATGCGGCGGCATATAACCTCGGCTTCGATACCGTGGATGCGCTCACCGGGCGCTATCTCGGCCGCCCTAAGAGCGCCACCTTCCGCACGCTGGATGTGGTCGGGCTGGACGTGTTCGCCCATGTGGTCAACACCATGCGCGAAAATCTGACAGATGACCCGTGGCACAAGCATTTTGAATTGCCGGGCTGGTTCGGTTATCTGGTGGATCAGGGCGCGTTGGGGCAGAAATCCAAGCGCGGCATCTACCAGAAGATTGGCAAAGAAATTCATGTACTGGATATACATTCCAAAGAATATCGCCTCTCCGACAGCAAGATCGACGATGGCGTAAAAGACATCCTGCGCGAACGCGACTGGGCGAAAAAACTCGCCGGGCTGCGCGGCAACCAACACCCGCAGGCGCAATTTTTATGGGCGACATTCCGCGACGTATTCCATTATTGCGCACTGCAACTGGAGCACATCGCCGAGAACGCGCGCGATCTGGATCTTGCCGTGCGCTGGGGTTTCGGCTGGGACAGCGGACCGTTTGAAATCTGGCAGGCGGCGGGCTGGCAGAAGATCGTCGGCTGGATCGAAGACGAGCGCGCGCAGGGCAAGACCATGTCCGATGCCGCGCTGCCGAAATGGGCAACCGAACCAAGCCGCACCGGTGTTCACACTCCACTGGGTTCTTATGCACCCTCTCCCTCCGCTGCGCTCCACCCTCTCCCCTCCAAGGGAGAGGGGCAACCAACAAACTCCCCTCTCCCCTCAGTGGGAGAGGG
>CAIZNF010000177.1 GCA_903934275.1 uncultured Nitrosomonadales bacterium | reverse complement strand
GAGCTCCTACATGCTAATGGATAATCTGAGTTAAACCCGATCCGGCATAGATTATGTAATGCTCATTTGCAATATCTCTGCAACATTTCATTACAATTACAGCTTTTGAACTTTTTGGTTTCCTAATAGACTCACGCTGGTCATTCGCAGTGATTGACACGCTTGTTATTTCGTAAAACATGCACAAAACAATTTTGTTACCACCCAACAGACCGAATAGCCGACCTTACGATAATTGATGAATACCATAATTCCCAATCTGGCCACTGGCTTGGCAGAACGCGTTTTGACTGTGTATTTTTCCCAGCCCGACGCGACAGACCGCGCCGAGGTCGAACAATTCATAAGCGATGTTTTCTATCAGGCGTATGGAGCAAAAATTAAACGCTTCAAACCCTGCCTGATGAGCTTGCGCGACCAGGATAACCAATTAGTTGCGGCTTGCGGATTTCGTAGCGCCGCGCTAGAACCACTGTTCCTTGAAGCCTATCTGGATCAACCCATAGAGAAAGTGCTCTCGGATCACGTTGGCTTTCCGGTCAATCGCAGTAATATTGTCGAGATAGGCAATTTTTCGGTCATACAACCGGGAATGGCTCGCCGCCTGAACACCGCCATACTTACCCAGCTCCACGCCACGTCCAAACAATGGGCGGTTTTTACGGCTGTTCCGGTATTACGCAATGCGTTTATCAAGATGGAGCTGAACCCGATAATTCTCGCCGATGCGGACAAGAGTCGGCTTACCCCAGAAGAGCAAGCAGAATGGGGCAGTTACTATGCGCAAAAACCACAAATCATGGCGGTGCAGCGCTTTGAGCGCCGCATCAATCCCCGAATTTTAGAAGCACTAATTTCCAAAACAGTGAATTCAGGAATAGGGACACCTGAGCCCATAACCGGCATTCGATGCCAAGCCTGTGCATGAAATTCGGATATTGAGAAAAAATTGAGCCAATCCGTCATCGATGCCCTTGTTCAACGGGGAAAAAGTCACCCTGACTCACCTGCTCTGGTGGGCAATCAATATGCACTCACCTATCGTGAACTCTCCGCCGCAATTGAACAACTCAGCGCACAACTGCGTGCCTCCCCCGCAAGAGCCATCGGGCTGGCGCTGGATAACTCGCCGCTATGGGCAGCTCTTGATCTGGCCGGATTGAATATCGGCAAGCCGATCGTTCCGTTGCCGTTCTTTTTTTCGACGGAGCAAATTGCACACAGCATCCGCGATGCGGGAATCGATTGCATCCTCACCGACCAGCCGGAGCAATACCATAAACTTCTCGCGGCAGCGGGAATTGAAACCGATACAGTATTGACGCACACATCCCATAATCAAACATTCAGTGAAATTCGCCTGCGCAACATCGTTGCGAAAACACTGCCTGCCGAAACAATAAAAGTCACTTATACCTCGGGCACCACAGGTCATCCCAAGGGTGTATGCCTGAGCGCCGACACGCTGCAACGGGTCGCGTATTCCCTGCTGGCGGCCACATGCGGAAAGACGAATGACCGGCATGTTAGCGTGCTGCCGCTGCCCACATTGCTGGAAAATCTCGCTGGCGTGTATGTACCTCTGCTGGCTGGTGCAACCTGCCATTTACTGCCGCTCGCCGAAGTGGGCTTGAGCGGCTCGACCGGACTCGATGTAAAAAAAATGCTGTCCACGCTCATCAAATGCCGCGCGACCACCACCATCCTGACACCGCAGATACTGCACGCGATGGTGGCCGCCATCGAAGCGGGGCATCCTGCACCGCAGCAGTTGCGCTTCGTCGCCGTGGGCGGAGCGCCCGTCGCCGAGCGCCTGCTGCAACGCGCCGAGGCGCTCGGCATCCCGGTATTCGAGGGCTACGGCTTGTCCGAATGCGCCTCGGTGGTCGCGCTCAACACCGAAAGCGAACGCTGCACAGGCAGTGTCGGCAAGCCGCTGGCGCACGCGCAAGTGAAGTTTGCCGAAGACGGCGAAATTCTGGTGGCGGGTGCGACACTGCTTGGCTATACCGGCGATACACCGCTGCAACCGGGCGAATGCCCTTCAACAAAATTTTGGCCAACCGGCGACATCGGACATCTCGACAAGCAGGGTTTTCTGCATCTCACCGGGCGCAAGAAAAACATTTTTATCACCTCGTTCGGGCGCAACGTGTCGCCGGAATGGGTAGAGCGCGAGCTGACCCTGCATCCGGCCATAGCCCAAGCTGCGGTATTCGGCGAAGCTCGTCCGTGGAATGTGGCGGTGATCGTGCCGCGCGGCAATACGCCCGAAATAATCAGCGCGGTGAGCCAGGCCATCGCAGAAGCAAACAGTGTGCTGCCGGATTATGCGCGGGTAAAATGCTGGCTACCCGCGCAGGCTCCATTCCTGCCGCAAAACGGCCAGCTGACCGCCAACGGGCGGCTGAAACGCGAGACAATCTGGCAACTTTATCAAGCGCCTATCGAACAACTGTACGAGGAAAAATCAGATGATAATTCGGCTAATCGCTTTATTCCAACAACGGAGGATGCCACATGAATCTGTCCGGTAAACGCATCATTCTGACCGGCGCGGCGGGCGGCATCGGTTATCGCCTCGCATCGTTGCTCGCCGAAAAAGGCGCACGGCTGGCCTTGGTCGAACGCAACGCGCCGCGCGTGGAAGAAATCTGCGCCGAAATCAATCAACGTGGCGGCTATGCTACGCCCATCGCTCTCGATCTGTCTGCCGAGGGAGCGGTGGAAAAAACACTAGACTCGGCGCTGCAAACTTTGGGCGGTGTGGACGTGCTCATCAACAACGCCGGCATCATGGACTTCACTTTGTTTGAACGCCACGACCCCACGCGTATCGAGCAGATGATCAGCGTCAATGTCATCGCGCCGATGTTGCTGGTGCGCGCCGTGCTGCCGCACCTGCTGGCGCAGGGCAGCGGACGCATCGTTAATATCGGCTCGACATTCGGCTCCATCGGCTTCCCGCATTTCGCAACCTATTGCGCCAGCAAGTTTGCCATGCGCGGATTTTCAGAGGCGCTACGCCGCGAGCTGGCAGACAGTCAGGTGGGTGTTACTTATGTCTCGCCGCGCGCCACAAAAACGCCGCTGAACAATGATGTCACCACCAAGATGCTGGAAGAAACCAAGACCAATATGGACGAACCGGAATATGTCGCCGGACAGATCGTGCTGGCAATCGAACGTGACTGCAAAGAGCATTTCATCGGCCAGCCGGAATCTTTCTTCGCTCGGTTGAATGGCATATTCCCGCGCCTGGTAGACAACGGCCTGTTGAAAAACACCCGCATCGCCCGTAAATACGCCCAATCAATTAGCAAGTAAATCCATCAACAAGTAATTTAATCCACCAAAAGGAGCTGTCCATGAAGAAATACGTCTGGCTAATTGCACTACTGTTCGCTACCAATGCCGCGTTTGCCGAAACTACCCCGCTCGATGCTTCCATCGAAAAACTGCAACACGACTGGGCAACGCATTATTACAAGACTCCCGAAAACAACAAGGAAGATGCGTTTGAAAAACTCACCAAAGAGGCGCATCAGGTGTCCGCCGCCAATCCTGGGCGCGCCGAACCGCTGATCTGGGAAGGGATCATCACCAGCACCCTTGCCAAGTATCAGAGCATATTCTCGGCCGGTGGCACCGCAAAAGCTGCGCGCGATTTACTGCTGGCTGCGGAGAAAATCGACGCTAATGCGCTGGACGGTTCCGCGCTGACATCACTTGGTAGCCTGTATTACAAAGTGCCGCGTTTCGGCTCTTTTGGCGACCATGATAAGGCACGCGAATATCTCGAACGCGCGCTGAAGATTAATCCAAACGGCATAGACCCGAATTTTTTCTACGGTGAACTTATGATGGAAAATGCGAGCTACGCCAAGGCGGTCGAGCACTTTAAAAAGGCTCTCGCTGCACCTCCTCGACCAGGGCGCGAAGATGCGGATGAAGGCCGGAAGGATGAGATTCAGCAAGCCTTGAAGGCCGCTGAAAAACACATGTAAGTTAAAGTCGCTATCCGGGTGATTTTCAGGCGATGTTAAATTTTTCCCATGGCGGGGAAGGCGTATTCGATGGCCACGCCCTATTGGATCGGAGTGGTTCGTTGCTTGACCCGCTTCGGAATGAAAACCACTTCCAGCGGTTATTCATTGATGCCAGCGCAATGTGCTGCCCGAACGGCTTGGAGCTTTCTCCGGCTCGGCTTTATGAAACATGTCGCACTTTGGCAACAGCTTGAATAGTCCAAGCTGCGGATGAGGCCACAGGCCGTTATCCGCCAAATAAAAAGTGCGTGAGGCACACTGTTCGCTACGGTTTGCGCCTTACGCGAGTTTTCGGGAGTCAATGCGTGCTGCCCCTTTAATTCGCTGTTAACAGAATTTGATGGTGCAGAAGATCAGTTGCTGATTGAAATTTGAGGCTAGCCCCTGAGGTTTCCCCACGAATTGTTATTGAAAATCAATTCGGTATTGTTTAATCTTCAATCAAAAAGTAAAGTCCGCATGGTAGCGCTCTTGTTTCTTGTTAGGTTTTTTGGCCAACGACTCGGATTGCGGGCATCATGTAACACAGCCAAAACATGTACGAGATCACCTCGCACCGCATAAAACAAACCGTAGGGGAACCGTGGAAGGAGCGCTCGGCGAACACTGGGAATTACCTCAGCATAAAGCAGAGGTGCTTGCTCTAGCCGTTTTAGCTGTAACTCCATTGCGGCAATAAATTCTTCACCGAGGCCGGGGCTCTGTAATTCGTACCACTCTTGAGCTTTGCCAGTCTCATGCAATGCTCGTGTAGAGAATTTCAGGCGGTACGCCATGAGCCATCTTTGAGGCGCGACTTCACCTGCTCCCAAGAATAGCCAGCTTCCGGGTTTGCCTCGAACTCCACTAGGCGTGCTTCGAGTTCCGCCTTAAGCGCAGGCGAGATCTTCACGGCTTCAGGCACTGCGGCAACGCTGTCCCAGATAAGCTCAACGAGACAAATGCGCTCCTGTACAGGAAGCTCAAGAATGTCGGCAATAGAGATATTGTTCATGCTGGACATTGTACCCTTTTTCGGAAAACGCGCTAAGACGGTAACCGCTAACGTAAAAGTGAGGGGCTGCGCGCTTTTGGGCTGTCCCTCTCGAATGATGGGTTCGGCACTACGCGCCACCTTCCTGACTAGTCGCCCCTTCGGTTGCAGGATCTTTCGTGGGTGTACGCGCAGATGCTGCGCGTAACGCCTTCGATGCGGCGCGTGCAATTTTCTTTCGAGCCTCTTCAGCTTTTTCACCCTCAATCACTTCGCGCTTGATAACCTCGCTCAGAAGGACGGTTTTGATTTGGTCAGTATCGATGCGTACATCAGGGGAAATGCGGCGAAGTTCGCGGCGAATTACCTCAAGGACTGGTTCTGTTTGGAGCATTGCTCCAACAAAAAACCTAGACAGCGCTTGTTTCTGTGTATGGTATTCACCGAGAACCGAGCGTTGCCAACCCTCTTTACACCAGAGGTACAGAAGTTCCAAATCATTTTCTGAACGGGAATTGAGAGCGGAAATATCAATATCGACCACGAGCTCATGGTCAATGGGTTTTGAAAAGGTGAGGTGATAGACACGCCAGCACATGCCATTGGTGAGGAGCACCCAATCAACGCCTTGATTTGCGGCGTAGTCGACCGCTTGTTTAACATGCTGATCTTTTAAGTCCAGTCCAATGGCTTTAACTTCAATCAGCGTTTGTAAGACCCCATCTATCTTGGTTGCAAGATCACAGTACGTTCCTCGAATGGAAAATTCAGATGTCAGCTCTGAATACTTGTCATATCCAAACACGTCGGACAACATGTCTTTAACGATTGTTACTGTGTCAGCTTCGCCAACATCACGAGCTTTAGCAGCAGCAAGAATGGGTTGGAATCTCTTGATGCCGACAACAAGGCGCTCTGCTACTTTTTTTGGTATTGATGCCATTTTTACTCTCCCAAGTTGATGTGGCTTGTGGTGACGGAATTGGATGCCCAACGTAAAATTAACCGGCTCCGCGCTTTTGCGGAGTCCGGGTTGAATGTCAGGTTGGACGAAGCCGCTATCGCGGAGAAACGCCCCCCACCAATTTGATTCAAAGCCATAATTCTCCTCAGCCCCGCAAGGGATTTTTTGTACTTTACCATGAGGAGAATGATGATGACACACGAGTTTCCACAACCATTTGT
>CAIZNF010000176.1 GCA_903934275.1 uncultured Nitrosomonadales bacterium | reverse complement strand
GGGAAAATGAGGTTCGCCTTTGGCGAACAGCCACACCGAAGGTTTTTGCCACAAGCGGCAATTTGTTGTCGTTTGTTTTGCCGTTAGAGACTAGGCATTTTCCCAGACTGCGCTGGAAAAATGAGGTTCGCCTTCGGCGAACAGCCGCACCGAAAACTTTTATCACAAGCGACAATTTGTTGTCGCTTAATTTCGCTTTAGAGGCTAAAAATAGAAAGCGCGGCAACGCCGCACTCAAAATGTTGGCGTGCACGATTAACGTGAAACTCGCGCAGCGATTCGTTGCCTCATTTCCTGCTTGCCGGATAACCAGCCAAGTTTTGCACCTGATCAAGGGCGCGGATTGTATCCGAAAGCAGTGCTGGCTTCAAACAAAAACGCGCTGTCGAATTGACCCAAGTTAAAGGTTCAGCAGGATCGATAATCTGAGTTCCCTTAATGAAACTCACCATACACGTCTCCCCATGCCCCCAAAGAGAGAGAATACGAACAAATCGCTGCGCGAATTTCAGGTTAACAAATCAGCATCAGTTTTATGAAAAATGTGCCGATAACGACTGCAGTGGTGTGTTCATACAAAAATTTCGATGGCCAAAGACCCAGTTGATTTTCATACGTTGGATTTTCTTTCATCCTCTGCCGCCAATATAGCCTGCGGTCAGGTGCTGATGGATCGCCACCGCCACATCGCTATAGTGGCCAAAAAAGGTAGGGCGTTTGCATATTTAGTGCAATTGAAGTCAGGAATGCTGAAGTTGACCAGACATGCGACCAGAGATATCGCGGCCGATTGGCGGGAAGCAGATTATCAGTATGAGCGCGCATTGGATAAGCTAATCGAAATGGGCAAACGAAAAGGCATCACAGACACAGCGCAGGCGGCTCTTGACTTGTTGTTAAAAAATGGGAAAGAGCCGATACAACGAATGCTATTCAGTTGACTTTTCCTCAGCAAATTCCAGCTCGGACGAAAATGGATAACACGCCATGTTGACCGAGTGGCTCACCTACCTGACCACCGATTGCCCCCCACTTGCCCGCAAGCTCGGCTACCTGCGCGAAAGCATCGCTATCCGCTCGCGTTACCGGCGCTGCAAGATAGCGTGGCAACCGCATCTGGAAAATAGCCGCTCGGCATTGATCGAGTCGTTACACGCATGCAGCGACTTTCGTACTGCGTTGGTATTCGGTTCCGGGTTGTTGCTGGATGTACCTCTACCCGAACTGGCAAAACGCTTTGAAAGTGTGTGGTTGATCGACCTCATCCATTTGCCCGAAGTGCGGCGCGTTGTGCGTCGTTATGCCAACGTGCGCTGTCTTTCTTGCGATATCACCGGGTTTCTGGAACAGATGAAAACCATGTCGCCAACCAACTTGAATTTGCCGCCGCCGACAAATTTTCTTGACGATCCAACCATCGATTGGGTAGTCTCAGTCAATCTTCTTTCCCAGCTGCCCCTGTTGCCGCTGGACTGGCTGCGAAAGCGCTTTCCCGGAATTGATGAGGTGATGCTGAAAGAGTGGGGCACGCAACTGATGCTGCAACATCTGGACTACCTCGCTGCCTTCGCAGCGCCCACCTACCTACTGGCCGATATGGAGCAAACGACTTATAGACAAAATGGCGAGGTCATTGAACACTTCGATTTCGCCGCAAAACTCGGCTTAGAGCACCAAGCTTTGGCTCAATGGCGTTGGGACATTGCACCACCGGGAGAGATTATGCCGGGAATTGGCCGCTTCCACCGCGTAGCGGCACTCACCGCAAAACGTTGCAACAACTTAAACAAATTGAACCAGAACCAAATGTAGATATAGCTAAGCCCGACATAGTGGTTGGGCGACTTGTTCCCAGACCGGGATGCTAGATTGGAGAGTTTAAAAGTGATAAAGAAATTGGGCCATTTCGTGCAGAGTATTTCCAATCGGAAGAACTTTTTGCTACTGCTTGTGGCCTACAGCATCTATTTCCCTGTCTTCTTTTTGCCGACGTACCTTTCGGGCTAACCAGAATCAAACCCTATGCAGAGGGAACGAACATTTTGGATGTCGAGTTGTTCTATTCTGCAGAGCAAGCCTATCAGCGCCTTGCTTTGTTTGGAGAGCAAGGGAGGGCGGTTTACTTCAACATTCTGATGGGTGACCTCATTTATCCGGTACTCCTTGGTGGGTTTCTGAGTATTTCTATTACCCTGCTGTTCCGACGACTCAATTTCTCCGGTGTTTATTGGCAATACTTGGGCCTGCTGCCGCTAGCAAACATGGCCTTTGACTATCTTGAAGATGCTTTGCTTCTATCGCTGCTTGACAGCTACCCTGCTCAGTTGCCACTGGCCGCAACCGCTGCCGGTTTTGCCACCTTTACAAAAAATATGTTTGGCATGCTTAGTTTTATTGCTCTAAGTGTGGGGCTGGCTGCCCTGTTCCTTCAGCGGTTCAAAAAACAGAATGTTTAAAGCGTCGCCCAACCTGACATTCGAGAGGGACAGGCCAGAAGCGGCCTGCCCCTCAATTCTACGATATGGCCCGGTAGGGCACGGTGATGTGTCCGTGTGAAAAATGATGCGGTTCGCACCTCACCACATCCTGCGGCGCTTCCATGAACATATATATCTTCGC
>CAIZNF010000175.1 GCA_903934275.1 uncultured Nitrosomonadales bacterium | reverse complement strand
TGCACCAGCAGCCTGCGAACGGCGAGCGCTTGATGGCGTAGCGGCCTCATGCGGAGCCATGAAGCGCGACGGCGTGAAGCGGCTGCGGCAACGGAGGGAAACCAGCGTGTAACAGCGTAGAAGCCGATGGCGGCTTTATGCCTTCGGCGCTCTGCCAGACTACCCATGCACTAGCCGACAGCGAACCGCAAGCCCTTGGCGAGGTTCTTTTCGCGAAGGGCGCAGTGGTGAGGTGGCGGCGGGAACGGAGCGGACACACTTGGCAACGGAGCTAAAGCAGAGGGCAGTATCATCGCCTTCTGCGCTCTGTCCGATGCCAGTGCGCTAGCGATGGCGCGGGGCTTGCGGGGTTTATTGCAAGCGCCGTGACTGAGCGGTCAGATGCGTTGGACGAGATTACCGAACAGCGTCCAGTTTTTCGCTTTACAAGATACCCCCCACATATCCACGCTCGACATTCATCGTTAATTGGCATATATTGCTCGACATCGAATAATAATTGCTAGATAAATATGATTAGTTGCCGCCTTTCCACCATCTTGGGCGCGAAGCGTCTCAAAGTTTCCGACGTGTGCCGGGCAACGGGAATAGCCCGCGCTACGATGGATCGCTACTACTACGACAAGGTGAACAGCTTCGACCGCGAAGTGCTATCCAAGCTGTGCGATTTTCTGCAAGTGAAGCCGGGCGATCTGCTCGTGGCGGTGGAGCAGGGCAAGCTGTTTGATGCGGATTACGCAATCGCGCCAAGCAGCGCTGCATATTCTGCCACGACAGAAACGGTATTCACCGGAAATGAGATATTGAGAGAACCCGCGCAGAAACCATGAATGCGCCTGTCCACGCCAAAGCCTACAAACTGCCGCTGCGCTCCAAGCTATTGGATTGGCTGGAAGCCAGCCCGCAGAAGGTGGCATCTCCGCAACAATGGCAAGGCATGTTGAACAATCTGCAAAACGTGCGCAAAGAGGAAATTGAGCGGGCAGAATTAACCGATTTCAATTTCTACTACAAACCAGATTCCCATATCGGCAAAGAAGAGCTTATTGAAATTGCGGAGTGCAAACTCGCCTCGTGCCGACCAACCCTAAAGTCCTACTGGAATCAGGCTTTCCGCCCCAGCTTGGACGTGAAACCCGTCACCGACAAACTGCCCAAGCGCATCGAACCCAAGGCCAAGCGTTTCGTTGAAAAGGCGCAAGTCTGCTACCAGCATCCCTCCATCGGCTACTGGATTGTTCGCAGCGGCTATGAAGACATCGTGACGGTCGCGCCGAACTGGATTGTGCTGGATCACAAGGGCAAGATGCTGAACAGTTGCTGGTTTCCCAGCGCGCTGGAAGCCTTAGATGCCATGCACCAATCCATCCGAAAAACCTTGAAGGGATACGGGCAGGAGCAGCCGATTGCCTGCTTTGACGAATACGCATTCCTGGGCGGCAACAACTATCAGGAATGGTTTATCTGCTTGCCCAAGTGGCCGCTGCCCTACCGTGACGGGCATTTCAGACTGAATCAATTGCTGGTGCATATCCGCACCACCGAGCGCATAGACCATGACGGCAGGCCGCTGCTGATGGTGGAAGAAATCCAAAGCCCGTGGCACGCCGACATTCGCAAACATGGCAGCACCACTGATAAAAATGAAGTCGGTAAAAATGATCTTGTCGCCGACGCACCTTTTGCCAAGGAATGGCACGAACTCGCCATCAAAGCCGTCATCGCGCTGGCCGTCAAACAAAACTGCGCCCAGATTGGATTCACCACCGGCAAACAACAATGCGAACGCTGGTGGAATATGAAAGGGCTGATGAACCTCTACGACCTTGATATTCCGAAGTGCCTAAAGAAAATTGGAGCTCAATACGATTGCGCCAATGACTGGACGACCATTGCCACACGCAAACCCATCGGCAAAGTGCGCCGCACACCGAAGGGGGAATGGATCGTGCAGGATGCGAACAAAGCCGCAATCACCCCACCCGTCAAAAGCAAAGATGTCGCGCTGCGTTTCCTTAATGATCGCAGCACACCGGTGAAAGAACAAATCCGCGTGCCGCAAGTTTCACCCGCGCTCAAGCAAGCGATGACGGCAGGCGAAATCCCATTGTTTGGCTGGTAATAGAAGGAAAGAAAAATGACCGAACGCGAACTCAAACTATTGCTCAATGCCAATGCCATCAAGCGCATCCAATTGCATTACGCCGTCATGTCGCAAGGCTACATGATCGTCGCCGACGGCAACCCGCTGGAAACCACCAAACGCGAAACACGGGAATTCAAAACACTGGATACCGCCGCCAAGTTTCTGTTCAAGATCGGCGTGGCGGATTTTGCGGTGAAGTTGAATACCAATGCGGGGTGAGCCAACATGACGCCATCGGCAACCATCAAGCAATTCCCGCCCATCACCAAGCAGCGCGCTTTGGAGATTGCGGCGCGCGTAGCCATGACTCACGGCGGGCAATTCAAATGTTACAGCCAGAAACCCGATAGCTGCCGCATCTATGGCATCAATACCGATCAGCCTTGCTGGTATGTTTATGCACCTTGGGCAGATGGAATGCTGGCGCTGCGGAGTAGTCGGGTGATGGTGGTCTCAAGATTGAACGGAGACATTCTCTACGATGGTTCGGCGGGTGACGAGGGATAACATGAATCCTATGAAAAACTTGATTTTCTTTATTGCTCTTGCGTTATTTCCATTCAACGCTTTCGCATCATCCAAAAGCTCAGGCGATGGCGTATGGATCATCCTAATTCTCCTTGCACTGCTTGGTTGGTATTTTTTATCCTCGGACAAAAAAGAATCAAAAAATAAATTGCGGAATGAAATTGAACAGGAATATAAAGCAATTAAAGATGGCTTAATCCGTCGAGAAGCCGAGATAGGCAGGCAACAAGAATCTGCGGCAAAAGAGATTTCTCGAAAGCAAGAGATTTGGGAAAAACATCTTGAAAAATGTAGAAATGAATTTAGCCATAGTTATGCCGGTGGGCGGAAATGGTTGGCAAACTTTATTGCCGAGGGTGATCGAGTGGTTGATGAGGCAATAGTAGGGCAGATGCGCAATAAAAAGCGACCTGCACTTTCTGCCTCAGAAGAAGTTGCTGCCGCAAGAACGGAAAGGCGTGAGTGGAAGTCTAGGGCAAAATTCCTCGAATACCAGTTGGCAAGCTACAAAGAGTATTTCCCCTTTTTGGAAGAGTATGAAGAAGTCATCCTTGATGAAGCGATACCACTACAAGCTAATGCAAACAATCTTGGCGCGATTGAGCAATCCGACCCTGCGCTGCTTTATATACCCAAGGCCGAATATGATGCACTTTCGACTACTGATAGAAACCAGCACGCCTTAGATAACTATCTGAGTGGGCATCTTGGTCATGCAGCTATCGGAAGACTTTACGAGCGTTACATTGGCTATCTTTATGAACGTGACGGCTGGGATGTGGAGTATCAGGGAATTTTAAAAGGGCTTGAAGACATGGGGCGAGATTTAATTTGCATCAAGGGAAACCGAGTCGAGATTGTGCAAGCCAAGTGCTGGGGAGCTGGAAAGACTATTCACGAAAAGCATATTTTTCAGCTTTTCGGAACCACACTTCAGTATGTAATGGAGCATCCGCAGTATATTTTATCAGGAAGCAATCAAAGAAAAGGTGCGCATAACCATTTGTTTAATCATCAGGATGTTGATCTTTTTTCCAATCAGGTTTC
>CAIZNF010000174.1 GCA_903934275.1 uncultured Nitrosomonadales bacterium | reverse complement strand
TCTGGCCATGCCTGGCGTTGCAGACATTGATTTTGAGCCGCCACGGTTGAAAGCTGATCTCTACCGGCCAGCGGACTTGTCCTGATGTACTTACTCGATACCAACATCGTTTCCGAACTTCGGAAAGCAAAAAGCGGCAAGGCGGATAAGCACGTCATGGCGTGGGCCGAGAGCGTTTCTGCTTCAAGTCTGTTTCTGTCCGCCATAACCATCCTGGAGTTGGAAACAGGAATACTCCAGATGGAACGCCGAGACCCAAAGCAAGGAGCCGTCCTACGCACCTGGCTCGACGGTCATGTACTGCCGGCGTTCAGTGGTCGTATTCTCGCCGTCGATGCCGCCGTGGCGCAACGATGTGCGAGGCTGCATGTGCCTGACCCGCGTGCGGATCGAGACTCTTTGATAGCCGCGACAGCACTGGTGCATGGAATGACCGTCGTAACGCGAAACGTGGCCGACTTTGAGGCGACCGGCGTCGAGATATTAAATCCACACCAGTCCAGTCAGAGTTGATCTATATCGTTGCTGAGTAACGATACGAATAACCGCATTGATTTTGCACCTATCAATACACTGCGACGACATCGGTGGCGAAGCCGCCGGTGTGGAGCCGCTTCCAACCTCACTTTTTCCGCTTCCGCCAGCCAATCTCTACTTGGTCGTGGAGGAGGAGGCGAAGCCGACACCGACACCGATACTTCTGAACCGCTGCTTCCTCAGTCAAATTATTTGCCAACAACCCCCCGTCCCGATGGTGTTCTTTCAAAGCAATATCGGGAGAGTATTTCGGGCGGCCGCTTTTGGCCGCCCCAGCCGTAGGCTGAAAGTTTTTAATACCACCTTAAAAACTTTCCTACTTACAACCTTACGCCACATCTCGGAATGGAAGCAACCGGCGCAACCAATATGTTATGTGGCTTGCAAGCCGGCAGTAATTTCAGAAGCCCCCGAACATGCCCCCGCTGAAGCCACCGACATCCCCCCGTATTTGCCCCCTGTCATGTGTTCATCGAGTCGCTTTAGCTTGCCTCGAACAGTTCTCTCATTCGATGGACGCACGCCGGTGATGAACCCGCCAAGCAGAGCAATTTCAGTCATGGAGCCGCTTGTTCCGAGCAACTCACGGGCTAACCACAAGTCCTCGTAGCACTGCCGGAGCGGGATTAAACGCTTATCCCTGTTACACCACTCCCGCATTGCTCTTTTAACAGATACAATTTTAGGTCGAACGCGATATTCACCTCGCCCACTTGAATTTTTAGCTGCAACAAGACGATCACTGACATCCACTCCCTTCATTGTCCTCATTTGACACTGCTGCCAGGTGGTCAAGACAAACGCTTCATCCGCACGATGCAGTTTTGACCAAACTTTGCAGGCAAACGAAGCCGCCAGCTCAAATTGAAAAGGCGCAGCAATGTCGAAGAGCGGCTTATGTTCATCATCTCGCGGATAGACATTTTCACAACGACAGTGAAGCCAATGGCAGTCGATTACCAACGAATCTCTATGCAGCATCATGTTGGTCGCTGTCCTCCGCTCCTTGAGCTTAGGAATTATTGGTGCTGGTCTGAAGGCAGGTGCCATCAGACCCTCACGGTTAAGTGCAACGGCCAGGCTGCAATACTCATCACGGATGAGCATATAGTCGCCATGCGCCTTACAATCTACAACCAACCTTGTCATTCGCGCAACAAGGTTGCCTACGACTAAACAATCAAAACTGTCCATGCTTATTGGAAAAGAATAAGGTGCCTCTGATGACGAAGGCTTCTCGACTAGTGCCGCAGACGGAGACACTTCAATGCATGGCTGGGTATCTAGTGCGTGCGTCAACGTACTGCCATGGAGCAAAGGCACAGCGTTACCTGTGATTTCCGCAGAAAATGCCGTTGGCGATTTCAATAGTTTCTCTTTGCGCTTTATCCTCTCTACAGTTGCTACCGCCTCCGCAGTCAACCGAGCATTTTCATTTGCCTGTGCAGCCATTCTTAATGCTCGCTCTTCTGAAAAGTGTTTTTGCGCCAATAATGCATCGTTTTCCGTCACACCAAGAGATTGCACAAATTTATCTAAATTATCGAAACTGCTAACACCAGCACTAACTTGTACAGGAATCTCATCTTCAAATGCTCTGTCCATGTATTCATTCAACTCCTCGGTGGTCATGGTGCTGGGGTCAATTGTCATAGCTCTCTCCTTAAATTATGAATCGTCTAATATGGCCGACACATCAGCGTCAGCGATTCGAGAGGCTACTAAGCGGTAATAGGCGCGTCTATAGGGAGAGTGAAGATTGCCTGCCAACTTTTCAACTACCTGATTTTAAGTGTGTCATTTTCGACAGCCTTGGCGCTGTCATTCAAGATAGAGCAGGGAAGCGATGATTTAAGCCGAAAACATGGATGGATCCAAGCAGGATTGCAGCGGGCGAAAGCTGAAGGTAAAACGCTTGGCAGGCCGTCTAAAACTACACCCGCGCAGCGCGTCGAGATTCGACACAGGTTGGGTGTGGGTGAATCCGTAAGTGCGCTGGCGAGGGACTATGCTATATCCAGGGCGAACATCATCGGGATACGAGAGGCCAACACCTAAAGTGCTGTCACCGCTGCTTGGCTTGCAGGTATAAAGTTACCGCTGGCGGTAGAGCATCGGTATGATGAACGGATCGGGAGAATGCGTAATGACGGCATCGGGGAAGATGCTCAGAGGCCGTGTATAACGACACTGGGGCGGTTTACCGTTATTTCAGTAATTAGTGTTTGCCAGAAAACCTCCACTTCTCAATA
>CAIZNF010000173.1 GCA_903934275.1 uncultured Nitrosomonadales bacterium | reverse complement strand
TATTGAGAAGTGGAGGTTTTCTGGCAAACACTAATTATACGCCGCATGTGACTGGTTTTGGTATGCAAAGTTGAAAAAAGTGGTTCTTATACAAGTACATATTTTAATTTGGATAGGCAGGTGATGGCGGCATAACTTTGCCGCTAAATGTCCATTTGGCGTGAGACGGGATGAGACGAGACGCGCCGCAGCGAGCCGGTGTGGTGTGCTACGAGATGAGGGGAGAGAAACGAGTTAAAGAGAAAACACTACATTCGCCAAAGTTCTTACACGTGATGCGCGGTGTCACTACATACGCTGCGGTGCTTCGCTGTATTGTCAATGTCGCTATCTATTCAGCCTGCCCGGTAGCAGTCGTTCGCCAAGTAACACAAACGACACAAAACGGCTATAGGAAAAAATGCTTCTGTGTGACAGTTTTGCAACTAAAGCCTGACGAGTAGGTTAATACACTCCCATATTATTTAGAAATGCGCCGTACTTGCGATCTTCGTCAAGAAGATGGCGAATCAGCCAGCGCTCCATAAAACTTACGAAGGCTGCCCTATCTGGTACATCTCCATCCAGTGCCTTTTTCGTATAATCGACAACCTGATGTATCAGATCTTTATGCCTTTGGGTATGTCTGACTGCATCAGGGTAGTGATACAGCACCATCAGCTTCTCCTCTGCTGCAAAATGGTAGCGTGTGTAGTCCACCAGCGCGTCAAAAACATTAGAAAGCGAATCCCGCGTTGAATTGTTTTTCAGGTGTTCAACAATCGTGTTGGCGATCTCGATTAGCTGCTTGTGGTGATCGTCCATTTCGGCTACGTGGATGGAGAAAGAGGCACTCCAGGTAAAGGCTTCTGCTTGGCCGTCGCCATGCACAAGGTGTGCTGCCCGTTGCTGGAAGTTCTCGAATATTTTCCAGCGTATCATCGGCACGTCCATCAAAATATTGCCGTGAATTTGTACAACCTCAGATTCTTCCAGTGCTCGCAGGCTATATAGGCTTGGCACATTGAGTACAGCACTTTCTTCGCCGAAATAATCAAACTTTTTCAGTACATCCAGCACTTTACTTCCAAGTTCGCGCTCAATTACTCCGGAACGGATAATGTTAATATGCTGAGCATCATCATTATTAATAACCTCACCCACTTGAAAACGCCGCTTCTTTGCGCCGTCGATGATGCGTGAGAAAACAGCAACCGGAATTCCTTCGCTAAATAGGTTTGTCTTGTTTAAAAAGTTGCGCATTTCGATGAAGCTACGCACCCTATCTTGTAAATTGTTACGCCGTATGACCTCGGCGTAAAGGCTAACTGGCACTCTTAGCACCTGAACAAATGAGGACGCACGATAAGTGTTTAGGACATCACGCTTATCCAGCGCTGCACCGTCGCCTATCAGCACCCCGGCCGAAAGGCTGCCGAACACATTGACACTGGTTCGTATTTTCTCTACCTGTCCGCTGAGCAGCAAAAATACCGCATGAGGTGTTTCACCCTCCTTTTGAATGATTGTGCCGGGATTGATTATCTCAATAGGATGGTTGATCAATCTCCTCAGGTCGTGAATCGGCACTCCAGGAAGATTTGCCTGCATATATGAAAAAGCATGATGACGCAGCCCTTCAGACTGCCCTTTCACCAGAACATCTGTTGTTCCAAATGCAGCACTGGAGCCGATCTCTTTTTCAACCAGCGTGAGGGCAGTGGCGCGGTGAGCTAGTACTATTTTGGTAGAGGCATCTCCACGGAAGTCACTTGCGTCGCCGTGTATCAGTCCTCCTCCCACATCAATCTTCTTAATGTCGTAAGGCGCAAGGTAGGAATTTCGAACAAGCTCATATGATTGTCGGTCGAGACCTGGCGTCTCTGGCTGGTCCGTAATCATGCCTTCTAGAACTTTCAAAGAGACAATATCTGCAAAATGTGCGTAGGTGCGATAACCCTCTCCACACAGGGTGCGGAATGCGAAGATATTGGTCTCCACTGGATGAGGGGAGTAAGTCGGCATTACTTCCAAACCGTCGATATCGTTCCATTGGTCTGGAACGAGGTCGTGAACATCAAAGTAATGGTTGAATTGCATATTGTTTATCCATCCATCCATTCCCAACAGCGCGGCGAGTTTCTTTTCCACAGATGCACGTACCAGTGGCGTCGCAAAGTAACGAATACGTTTGCCGGCACGCATTAGTGTGGGGAGTCCGGCGAAATGGTCGTCGTGTGCATGGGTGTGGAAAATGCCATCCACCTGTTCAATGCCGACCCCTAACGCAGCCAGCGTATCTTCCAAATGTGGGCCTGCATCAATCAGGTAGACACGTCCCTGATAGGTAACTATGCTCGACATGCTGGGGCGATTAACATCCCAGCCATCTCCTTCACCCGAGTGAATGACTGAGAAGTATTCCGGAGTAAACTCGCGAAAACCCAGCGGATAAGCACATTCATAGTGCTCGTCAGGGCGCAGATTGAGATCGACTGATACAGACTCGCCGTTATAGGAAAATTCAAATACATTTTGACGCAGCCGACGTACAGTCACGCCATCGACAATTTCGACGGTGCCGTCTCCAACGATGCGGGTATCAATAAAGTCGCTGGTTGGGCGGATTTTCCCAAAAGAAAACTTGAGCTTCAAGCGCATCATGTTCGTAGCCTGATCCTCGGGCACTCCGGCTTCAATGATTTCTTCGCGTGATACCAGCCCGTAATTTCCACGGTAAATATAGCGCATCTGCGACTCTACTTGGCTAGCCGAGCCGATTAGCATTGGTTTTCTTCCAGTGTTGTTGGGATGCACAGGTATGATTAGCCCTTGCCTATAGAGCATCTGCAAAACAGGGAATTCGGCAAGATTGGAAAATTCGCCATTCTGTAACAGCACATCAGAAAGCAGGATGGCGTTCGGTCCAGTCTCGCAGGTGACGCCATTGACCTCCTGAGGCAGGATCAGTCCACGCTTGATTAGGTGCTTGACCGCCTCTGCCGGGCAGCCACACAGCACTCGTAATTTAATTTCAGGCACCCCAACCAGCTTGATTCCGCACGCAACGTCAATTTTGTAAATGCCCATAGTGGCTTGGATACCTTCCTGCTTGGCCTATACCATAACAAAAGCTGATCTCGTAGTCATAATACTGGTGATTGCCAGTACATTATAGCTGTCACACCATTCCCAATTACAGGAAATTCATATATGACGAATGGCACTTGTAAAAATATTTATTTTAAACTCACCATATTCAGCCGACATATCAATGCATGAGATTTGCCGACTGTAGAGTTCAGCGTGGCTCATGTTGCTCTCCTCTTCATGCCCACTGACTGCTTTGCTGCAATCTATTTACTGAGTAGACAAATCGCCTGTGGCCTAATCAAGTCTTGACGCTACGCTGTTTCTCCCTTGGTTCTTGGCTTGATACAAAAGGGTGTCGGCTTCTGCCAGTAGGTCAGCGGACTGAGCGTTCAGTATAGGCGTTTGCCAAGCCACGCCTATACTGATGGTGACTACCGGTGCGGCGCTGTTTCCTGAATGTGGAATGCTTAACTCTGCAACCGCCGCCCGGAGTCGCTCCGCAACATGAAGCGCCTGCTGTGCAGTAAGGTTTGGCAGAACGACCACAAATTCCTCTCCACCATAACGCGCAACTAGCTCACTGCTTCTCAGTGCCGTGGTCGCCAGTGCTTTCGCTACCTGCCGCAAACAATCGTCCCCAGCCTGATGTCCATAGTGGTCGTTGTAGGCTTTGAAATGATCAACATCAATCATGGCAACGGCTAATGGCAATTCCTGACGAACTGCACGCTGCCATTCCATTTCCCAGACTGCATCAAATTTACGTCGGTTGGCAATGCCCGTCAGGCCATCGCACTCGCTCAAATGCTGCAAACGCCGATTCGCTTCGGAAAGTTCCTGAGTGCGTTCGGCTACCTGCTGCTCGAGATTTTCATAAAGCTGAGCATTTTCAATGGCAATAGCGGCTTGCACCGAAAGCATCGTCAGAATCTCTATACGACCCGGGCCAAAGGCGCCCGCCAGTTGATTGTTCTCCAGATACAGCACCGCCTTTAACTGATTCTGCGCCAGCATCGGTAGGCATAACACAGAACGGACACCTTGTCGTAGCACATAAGGATCGCGGCAAAAGGCGGAATCTTGACGTGCATCATCCAGCGTCAAACTTTGTCTGGTGCGGATTACATATCGGATGACAGCCTCACAGACCGTGGTTGCAGCTTCCAGCGGGATGCGCTCCAGCAGCGTTTTTTCATCCAGCACACTGGCTTGGGCAGTGATTATCCAATGTTCTGTACTAGGCATCAGCAGATAGCCTCGCTCGGCACCAGCGTTTTCAATGAAAACTCTCATCAATTTCTGCAACAGGCTCTCGATCAGGATTTCGCTGGACAGGGCTAGCGATGCCTTGAGTACCGTGTCGAGATCCAACCGGTGGGTGGAAATAACAGTAGTGCCTTGGTTGCTGGACGAGGTGCTGATCGACCGTTCTAGCGGGGCGCTGGACAATAGTCCCGCAAATTCCTGATTCAACGCCTCAGCCTTACCGATTGCTCCCCACTGGTAATAGTGGAAAACCGCTTCCTCAAGATCAGGCTTGGCTCGCTTACGCTGATCTAGGTGTAAATGAAGCCGACCAGCCCGCTCCTGACTGAGTGCTTGCCCCGATGGTCTGTGATACTGACGAGCCAGCGCAGCAGCGTGACTGTAGCCGCTGAGGGCATCTTTCGGCCGCCGACCAATCCGGGCCTGCTCTGCACGCAGTAGTTGTTCCTGCCAAGCATAGTTATCCGGACAGTTGGCCGTCCACAGAGTGAAGTCGGCAATGGCCTCGTCCAGAGTCCGAACGATCACCTCTTGTTCCATCACGTCCGTCTTTTCGTAAATTGACACCCCAGCCAGCGCGCGATAAAAGGTGAACACGGTTGTTTCGTACAGAATGGGAATGTATTGCATCCAATCTGCATGGGCATTGGCAAAATCCCAGGCGGTCCGCCATTCACCGAACAGGTAGAGCAACTGCAATTTGAAGTTTAGAAAATAGGCTAGACCGTGGCCAAAGAGAGTTTCCGGTTGCTGCCAATGCTCCAGCCAAGTGTTTTCATCAATCTCGTCCGTACTCAATGAAGTTAGGTTCTCCCCGTCACCCTGAAGTCGTTTCAGGAAGAGTTGGCAGAACCGCTCGCTCATCAGGAACGGCGAACCGCTGTAGGCATAGAATTCCAGACTGATAGCGCATTCCTCTAGCGCCTTTTCGACAGTCAACGCGGCTAGGGTTGTTTTGGGAATCATGGTTCTGGCATAGCCGGCAAATACTAGATTACCGTTATCTATTCCGAACTGATACGCCTGGTGATAAACCTCGATCTGCGTCTCCAGCGGCTTCACCCAGTGCAGGGAGCAAACTGCGTACAGGAAGGTGACCTGTGCCCGAATTCGTGGGTTCGGATAACGCTCAACAAGGCTCATAGCCAACGTGCCCAGCGCATAGGCATCCTGATAGTTCCCGAATTGACGGACGATGATCACCGTCGCCCAGGCAAATCCAATCGCGGACATGGCGTTGTGACCGTAACGCATCGACCTGTTGACCACTTCCATAACCACATGAGGGAACAGGCTGGGAATAGCAATGAAGGTGCCATCGGTCAGAATTGCCATCAGGCGGATGATGCTGTCCT
>CAIZNF010000172.1 GCA_903934275.1 uncultured Nitrosomonadales bacterium | reverse complement strand
TTGCCCGCTACCTCGCAGTTATTAACCCCCATCATTTTCCCCTGAGAAAAAGATGGGTTATCGGAAACAATCCGTCAACCTATAGTATCAGTCGCGATTTATGCCTTTGCTGCGCTTCGATTTTGATGCGATTGCCCTGGACTGCCGATTGACATCACACAGCACATCTATTAGATTGCCCCTAATCCCACCCTACGCAGGTAAATAACGATGTCTAAGGAAGTGCAGATGTCCATCAAGATGGAATCGGAATTACGCGACCAATTTATGACAGTGGCGGCAACCATGCAGCGACCGGCCGCTCAGATCGTCCGCGACTTGATGCGCTCATACATAGCCCGCCAAGAAATGCCGAACAAAGAAACCATCGCGGCGATTGAAGCCGTTGAGCGGGGAGAAGTCACAACCCACGCCAGCACCGCCGAGCTATACCGCACGCTCGGTATCTGATGAAACCCCCGCGCGCAGTCCATACCACCCACAAATTCGATAAAGCCGTGGCACTTGCAAAACGGCGCGGCAAAGATACAGCGAAACTGCGCACAGTCATCGAACTGCTGGCAACACGCCAACTACTGCCGCGTGAACTCAGAGACCATCCGCTAAAAGGAAACTGGAAAAACTACCGTGACTTGCACATCGAGCCAGACTGGCTGCTGCTTTACAAAGCCGATGACACCAACCTTTGGCTCGTCCACACAGGCACCCATTCGGATATTTTAGGCATCTGATGTGGAAAAAGATCAATGGAGTCTGACCCCATTGATCTTTTGACCCCATTGATCTTGTTATCTTTTTGATCTTGTTTTGATCTTGTTTGACCCCATTGATCCTTTTAATTGCCTTTAATTGTTAATTGCCGCCTTTAATTACGCTAGATTTATTTGGCAAAATTTGCCATGATAGGTATAAACTCCCCCGTTTGGAGGTAATGCAAATGACAACTATGAATATATCCCTTCCTGAGACCCTGAAAAGTTTCGTGGATCACCAAGTTCAGGATGGCGGCTATAGCACGTCAAGCGAATATGTCCGTGACCTGATTCGCAGGGATCAAGTCCGTCGGGCGGAACTGCATCTAGCAACGTTGATGATGGACGGGCTGGAATCTGGCTCGGCTATCCCCGCTGATGATAATTATTGGAAGAATAAGCGTGCCGCTTTAACGCTGAGACACGATGCCAGATGAAGCCTGTTCGTGTTCGTCCCCGCGCTGACAGTGAGATTGACGCGCTGGCGGACTATATCGCGCGCGACGATTTGGGCGTTGCGCTGCGGTTCATGGATACAACACGGGAAGCCTTTGACCTGATTGGAGCTCAGCCGGGGATTGGCTCTTTGCGTTACGCCCATTTGCCTATGCTTGAGGGCTTGCGCGTTTGCCCCGTGCCAGGATTTGAAAATCATCTGGTGTTTTATATTGAGCGGCAGGTTTATGTTGACGTAATCCGCGTCTTGCATAGCGCGCGTGATCTCCCTGCCGCCCTTGCCGAATGAGATCAATGGGTCGCGAGATCAATGGAGTCTGACCCTGAGGTCTCCAGATTTACTGCTGTTACTGCGAACGGTCAGACTCCATTGATTGTCGTTGTTTTGTTCCCTCCCTTTCAAGGGGAGGGCTAGGGAGGGGATGGGGTGGCTTGCAAGGATATTTGCTGTTTACCCCATCCCCCACCCAGCCTCCCCCTTGAAAGGGGAGGAGAAAATCAGCCGCCTTGGGCGGCCCACGGTTTTATCGGCCCCTTTGAAAATCAAAATCAATGCACAAATCAATGGAGTCTGACCCCATTGATTTTACATTGATTTTACCCATTGATTTTTTGATTTTTTGTGACCCCATTGATTTTTTGAGAAATGTTCGGAACGAGCTATCGCGCGGTAAACCGCGCTCCTACAACACCGAACCCCCTACGCCATCGCCCTTGTAGGAGCGCGGATTTCCGCGCGAGATTTTTTGCGTGGCAACGCCGCCCGAACCGTTCTGCGGTAGGGGTGCGTAGGGGCACCCCCCTTTGTAGTTGCTTGCATAAAGCAGCCAATTAAGGTATTAAGCACGCTTTTCGCACACGGGATTACACCATGACCTTGACCCCTCAGCTCGCCGCAACTCCCGTCGCTGCTGGCAAGCAATCCGAAAAATTAATCTTTAACGCCTTGTTTGCCGTGCTGGTGGCCGCAACGCTGGTGTTGTTCGGCGAAAATTATGTTGACCCGAACGATTTTCGCTGGCTGTGGATCATCGCGCTGGCTGGCATCAGCCTGTTGCAAATGAGCTCGCAAGCGGTGGTGCGGGAGAAAATTTCCATCGACCGGCTGGAGCTGTCGCTGCTCGGGTTTGCGGCTTACGCGGCGTTGAGCCTGAATTGGGCGCTGGATCCGCTGGCGGGTTACGCGCTGTTGAGCAAGATCGGCATACTGGCCGTTATTTTCTTATGCCTGAAAAATGCCGGCAACGACGAATGGTTCAACTGGTTATGTGTTGCGATAGCTGCGTCTGCCGCGCTGGTAACCGGTTTTGCGTTCTTTCATTTTGGCCCTGAAGCCGGATACGGCAACACTAACTTTGTCACCGAATTTTTGATTCTCGCTGTACCGTTCATCGCCACGCTGGCGTTTATTTATCCGCACAAATCGGTGCGTGCCGCCGTCGCCGCGCTGATTGTTGCCATTTTGGTTTACCTGTTCTTCTTCAACATCAGCAAGATCGAATTTCTGGTGATCGCAGGCATGGCATTGGCCGCTATCGTGACTTGGGGCTGGCAGCGTAACCGCTGGCTGGCGCTGGCCGCTGCGCTGGCGGTTATCGGTGTGGTCGCCGCGGCGATGGTTTACTTCTGGGAGGTGGGGCACGGTTTTCGCGCCGCCATCTACCCGCGTTTAGCCATGATTATCAACACACTGTTGATGTGGTGGGACAAACCTCTGCTCGGGCGGGGGGCGGGCAGTTTTAATTTTCTGTATTCCCTGTACCAGGAGCGCCATCTCGCGTGGGTGGACATCGGCACAGAAATATTTGCGGTAAAACAACATATCGCGGGTGCGGCTCACAATGAATATGTCCAACTGCTGGCTACCTTCGGGTTGATCGGCACGGCGCTGGTGGGTGCTTTCTCCTGGTTTTTGCTGCGCGGGCTGCGCGGCAGGGCGATGACACCTTATGCGTGGTGCGGGCTGGCCGCCACCGGCGTATGGATGCTCAACGCGCTGGTCGAATTCCCGCTGCAAAACCCGGCCACCGCGCTATTGGCCGTGATCGGCCTGGGGTTTATGGCGCGGCACGGGCATCCCACCCTCCCCAGCTCTGCCCCAGCGGGTGAAGTGGATAATGCGCTGTTCACCCTCAACCTGAATCAAGCCACCAAAATGTTTGTGCTGTTTGGCTCCATGAGCTTGGCCGGGTTGGCCGGTTACGGGGGCTACCGCTTCGATGCCGGAAGCCACAGCTACCTCAACATGGTAGTCAACCTCAACACCCGCCCGGATTATGCTTTCGCGCAGAATTACGAGGCTTACCAGCTCTATCCGTGGGACACCTACATACGCGCCCAGCTCTACGTCACCACTGTTCGCTGGAACGAGCTGACGGGCAAACCGCCCCTGCCGCCGGAACAGCTGGATAAATTATTCGATATTTCGGTCAAAGCATCCCCCAACACCCAGGTGCTGTTGGCGCGCATGCAATACCTGCTCAACACCCGCATGTACCAGAAAGACCCGCGTTATGTGCAGGAACTCCAGCAGGGATTCGGCCTCCTGCTTAAAAACTCCACCCGCACACCGGACGTGCGCCTGTTGAATGCCTATTATCACATGGTGGCCAAGGACTATGCCGGGGGCGCGGCCGAGCTTGATGCGGCCGAAAAAATGGGGCTAAGCGCGGCCCAAAAGAGTAATCTGGATATGCTGCGTAACGCGCTGGCGAAAATGGTGCTTGATGCCAATGCGCAACAACCGCCCAAGGCCAAGGAGAAATAGAGCCGGTTTCCCGCAACATGGCGATGCCGTACTGGCTGAAAACAGGGAGGTTTAATGTGCGAATGCCGAGAAATGTCCCACATGCCGCCATCGCGCGGTAAACCGTGCTCCCACAACACCACCGCCTCCCGTAGGAGCGCGGATTTCCGCGCGAAGATTCTGTGCGAATGCCGAGAAATGTTCCGCATGCCGCTATCGCGCGGTAAACCGTGTTCTCACAACACCACCACCTCCCGTAGGAGCGCGGATTTCCGCGCGATGGTTTTTGTTCCCATGTCGCGAAATGTTCAGAATGGGCTATCGCGCGGTAAACCGCGCTCCTACAAAAACCAACGCCCCTCATGAACGGACACCCCTCCACCCCGCACGGCAAAAATCTTCGCACGGGGCGCGTATCGTTGCCGCATCAAATCTACTTCATCACCATCGCCACCCTGTCGCGGGCATCCCTCTTTACCCGCTATGAAACCGCCTCGCTAGCGGCAAAAGGCTTCTACGATCAAAACCTCGCTCCCCACGCCGAAACGCTTGCGTATGTGGTCATGCCGAATCACATTCACTGGCTCATGCAGCTCAAAGAACACGGCGACCTGCACGAAGCCGTGCGCATTTACAAAGCAAAAGTCTCGCTGTTGCTCGGCAAAAAAGCCTGGCAACCCGGCTATCACGACCACGCCCTGCGCAGCGAAGAAAATCTCCTCAGCGTGGCGCGCTACCTTGTCGCCAACCCCTTGCGCGCAGGCTTATGCGCCAAAATTGGCGACTACCCCTATTGGAACGCAAAATGGCTATAGCGCGAGAGGTTGCTCAAGGGGCTATCGCGCGGTGAACCGCGCTCCCACAGCACCGTGCTGCCACAACACAATGCTGCAACAGCACCGCGCCCCCACAAAAACCCTCTCCCCTCCCTGTAGGAGCGCGGATTTCCGCGCGAGCTTTTCTGTTCACGATGCCGCGAAATGTTGCGAAGGAGCTATCGCGCGGTGAACCGCGCTCCCACAGCACCGTGTTCCCACAATAAAATGCTGCAACAGCACCGTGCCGCCACAAAAACCCTCTCCCCTTCCTGTAGGAGCGCGGATTTCCGCGCGAGCTTTTCTGTTCCCGATGCCGCGAAATGTCTC
>CAIZNF010000171.1 GCA_903934275.1 uncultured Nitrosomonadales bacterium | reverse complement strand
ACCAAATTATCTGAAAGCTTAACGTTGACTGACATAGCAACCTCCTAACTGAAGCGCCAGTTTAGTCCATTATGGTCCATAAAGGAACTGTGATGCGCAAATTGCTGCATGCAATCCATGGTATGTTGAAACATGACAAGCCGTTCGATAACACCCGTTTTTACGCTATTCCAGCATGAACCAGAAAATGCAAAAAGACTTGCCTTCGAACAGAGTATCTACAAAAAGCCATCTACGGTGAGACAGCCTCACCTTTTTGTTTCCGGCCCACCCGGGTTAGGGTTAAAAAAAACGGATTGAATTGCGCCCGCCCTCTTTGGCACGGTACATCGCCATATCGGCCCACTTGATGATGTCTTCCGGGCTGGCTTCATGATTGAAGAATAGCACCACGCCGATGCTCGCCGCGCAACGGTGTTCTACCGTTGTTTCCACTGCATCTTCATGCTTGAATGCCAGCGAATATGGCTCGGATAAAGCGGTGCGGATTTTTTCCGCAACGAGGCTGGCCTGTGCGGTTGACCCGTCTTTGTCTTCGTCCAGCTCGCTGAGCATCACCACGAATTCATCGCCGCCGAATCGCGCGACCGTATCCACTTCGCGCACGCAATCGGTGAGGCGCTGCGCTACTTCTATCAGCAACAAATCGCCCACCCCATGCCCGTATCTATCGTTGAGCGGCTTGAAATTATCCAAATCGAGGAACATCAACGCGCCATAACACCCGCTGCGCTTGCTGGCGGCCATCGCCTGGTCCAGCCGGTCATTCAGCAGGCGGCGATTGGGCAATTGCGTCAATGCGTCATAAAAAGCCAGATTGCGAATTTGCTCTTCGGTTCGCTTGCGCTCGGTGATGTCCTGCATGACGGCGACAAAATGCCGGATCGTTCCATCCTCGTCGGTTACCGGGGTGATGTTGAGCGATTCGTCGTAGAGGGAACCATCCTTGCACCGATTAACCACCTCGCCGTGCCACGCCTGGCCGGACAAAATAACTTTCCACATGTTCTGATAGAACGCCGGGTATTGCTTGCCGGAATTGAGCAACATGCCCGGATTATGCCCCAGCGCCTCTTCCAACGAAAACCCCGTCAGTTGTGTAAAGGCCGGATTGACCCACTGGATATGCGCCTTGATGTCGGTGATGACGATACCGTTGGCGACCGAATTCAGCGCCACCTCGAACATCCGCAAACGTGACTCAAGCGTCCCGCGCACCAGTGCATGACGCACGGCACGTCCCAACGTATCGTGATCGAATTTTCCCTTGACCAGATAATCCTGCGCACCGGCTTGTAAAGCGGCGATAGCGAGCGTGTTGTCATCATGCCCTGTCAACACCACGATAGGCACGCCGGGCAAGGCTGCACGCATCGTCTGCACCGTATCCAGGCCAGCCGAATCGGGTAATGACAGATCGAGCAACACGATATCTGGCTTATTGCTCCTGGCTGCGGTTATGCCATCGGCCAGTGTTTTCGCCCATATCAAAGGCTCCTTGCCGCCACTGGGAACAAGGCCTGCCAAATGTACATGCGCCCGGATCAGTCCAAAATCACCGGGATCATCCTCTATAGCCAGAATTGAAACAGCTTGTTGAAAGACTTCACTCATGGCTTTCCTTGCACTTGCTGCTCATATAATCTGTCACGTTAATTTTATGTTCTAAACATAGCGTCTTAAATAATGCCGCATAATCTACGCAGCACCGGATTGGCCTT
>CAIZNF010000170.1 GCA_903934275.1 uncultured Nitrosomonadales bacterium | reverse complement strand
GACGGTATCGCTGGGCAGCCTCGCGTTGGGCAACGGCACCAACGGCGGCCTCGCCAGCAACTACACCTTCACCGGCGGCACGCAGACCGCGACCATCACGGCGGCAGCGCTGGGCATCAACGCCGCGACGGACAGCAAAACCTACGACGGCTTAACGGCCTCTGCGGGTATCGTGACTTTCACCGGCCTGCAAACGGGCGACAGCGTCACCGGCGCAACCCAATCCTTCGGCAGCAAGAACGTGCTGGGCGCGAACGGCAGCACCCTGAGTGCTACGGGCTATACCGTGAATGACGGCAACGGCGGCGCGAACTACAGCGTGACCGCGAACACCGCGACAGGCACGATCACCAAAGCCGCGCTCTCCGTCACCGCCAGCGCAGCCGCTAAAACCTACGACGGTCTCGCCTACACCGGTGGCAACGGTGTTGCTTACAGCGGCTGGGTCAACAGCGAAGGTGTGGGCGTACTGGGCGGCGCGCTGGCCTACGGCGGCACTTCGCAGAACGCGATCAACGCGGGCAGCTACCTCATTACACCGGGCGGCCTGACCAGCGGCAACTACACCCTGAGCTACGTGGATGGCGTGTTGACGGTGAACAAAGCATCCCTCACCGCCGCGCTCATCGGCACACCAACCAAAGTGTATGACGGTGTCACCGCCGCGACGCTGGCTGCATCGAACTACAGCCTGACCGGCTTCGTCGGAAGCGAAGGCGCAACCGTCGGACAAACAGCGGGCATTTACAACAGCAAGGATGTCGCCACCGCCAGCACCATCAACGCCACCCTGGCCGCGAACGACTTCACCGGCACGGGCAGTACGCTGCTGGCGAACTACCTCCTGCCCACCACCGCGTCGGGCGCAGGCAGCATCACCCCGGCGGGGCTGACCGTCACCGCCAACGCGCTGAGCAAGACGGCGGGGGGTGTTGACCCGCTGCTGACCTACATGACGGCGGGGCTGCAAGCTCCCGACACGACCACCTCCACCCTGAGCGGCGCACTGGCAAGGCTGGCCGGTGAAACGGCGGGCTTGTATGCAATCAACCAGGGCACGCTGGTATCGCTGAGCACCAACTACACGATGAGCTATGTTCCTGCCGATTTTGGGGTCGTGGCGGCGGCTGTAGTGGTTGCTCCGGTAGTGGCGGCTCCGGTAGTGGTAGCGACACCTCCGCTAGTGACCGCGCCAGTCGTCACCGCCACGGTCATGGATGCTTTGATGAGCAGCATCGTAACGCCTCCGCCCGGTATACCCTTCAACCCGCCCATCCGTCCGGTGATGATGCAACCCGCACCGGTTGCCCCGGTAGCCGCGCCAGCGGTTGTTGCGCCGGTTGATGGCGTATCGGCAACCGGCGGAACGGGCACCCCCGCAGATGCGGCGGCAGATGACCCGAAAAAAGACGCGCAAGCTTTGATTGTGGCGGATGTCGCCGTGCCGGTAGCCGCCCCGGCAGCGCAAGTGCCGATGCCGGTTTGCAAGTGATGGGGGTAACACATTAGGCCGTCACTTATCATTCCCACGCTCAGCGTGGGAACGATAAAAAATCAAGGTGCTGGATCCCCGCCTGCGCGGGGATGACGAATTAATCCGTGTTTTCTTAGGCCGTCATTCCCGTGAAAACGGGAATCCAGCGAGAGAAAGAATTCCGCGAAGCGGACAAAATTGCGGTGTTGATGTTGGTGTTGTCCCGCTTCGCGGGGGTTTTTGATTGACTGGATCCCCGCTTTCGCGAGGATGACGGAGGGGGCGGGAATGACGGTGCTAATGGATTATTTGGGATAAACAGTGGGCATAAAAATCGTGCCTATCCTATGTTAGATCGAGTTCGAGCAGCTTTTAATAATTGACCAACCTAATTATTGCATCTACAATAAATACATGAAATCGCGCTTAATCTGGAACGAACAGAAGCGAATAATCAATCTGGGCAAGCATTATCTGGATTTTGCTGATGCGGGGTTGGTGTTGGATAGCCAGTTCAGGCTGGACGTGGCGAGTGTCAGGAGCGATGAGGAGCGCATGCAGTCGTTTGCTTACATATTCGACCGGCTTGCCGTGCTAACCGTGGTGCATCTATCCGGCGAGCAGCCACACATTATCAGTTTTTGTGCTGCAAGCGAGGAAGAATGAGAGGTCTATCATGAATGGCTCGAAAATGATTACACAGCGTAAGGCTGTTTTGGCAGCGGTGAAAAAAGCGCCGCCGGGCGGTGATTACGTTTGGGATGGCAAGGACGAAAATGATCGTCCGTTGACCCGCGAAGAAATGCAAAAAGGCGTTGGGGCATACCGCAAGAAACGCGGACGCCCAATCAGTGCCGAACGCAAGGAGCAGGTGAGCGTACGGTACAGCCCGGAAGTCCTATCTTACTTCCGCTCGACCGGCGAAGGCTGGCAGACCCGCATGGATGCGGCTTTGCAGCTTTTGGTTAAAAAGCACCCAGACTGGTTGAAGAAGCTCGGATAACTGTTTAACCTGGAAAACGCAGTTGGGCGCAACCCGACCTACAAAAATGCACTTTTGATTTGGAATTGCAGGAGATTTGAGTAGGTTGGGCAAAGCGTAGCGTGCCCAACAAAACTGAGCTGCAAATTACGCTCGCTACGTTGGGCACAGCCTTCGGTTTTTGCCCAACCTACGAAAAGGCAACTGCCCATTTTTGGTTCCGGCTCGCCCGGACTGGAAATGGGATGATGTGTATTAACTAACCCGGACAAGTAATTTCTGATGACACCAAAATTTATCGGCGTGACCGGACTACCCAGGGCAGGTTCGACCTTGCTGTGCCAGTTGCTCGCGCAGCATCCCGAGATCAAGTGCGAAGGGCATAGTTCGCCGCTGTGCAACACGTTGCTGGGCATCCGGCGCATGATCAGCGACGACCAGTTTTTTCTTTCGCAGCTCGACAATTCGTTCGAGAGCAGCTACGCGCATCTGGCTTCCGCGATGCAGGGTTTTTTGCGCGGGTGGCACCACGATTGCAAGAAAAAGGCGGTGGTGGACAAAAACCGCGCCTGGCTGCATGCCATCGAGCTGCTGCTGCACATCGAACCCGATGCGAAGCTGGTTGTTTGCCTGCGGGAGCTGGGGCAGATTTACGGTTCCATCGAGGCGCAGCACCAGCGCACGATCCTAGTGGATTTCATCGACCATCTGGCCGATTACGACCGGTTCGGGCGGGCCGATATTTTGTTCGCCAAAGACAAGGCCATCGGCGCGCCGCTGATCTCGCTGCACGCCGTGCCGGATCTGCCGAAGAAGGTGCAGGAGCGCCTGTATTTCGTCCGCTTCGAGGACATGCTGGAGCGACCGGCGGCCTGCATGTCGCACCTGTATGCCTGGCTGGGTCTTGCACCATTCGAGATCAATCCCGGCAAATTGGAAATCGGAGTGCAGGAGAGCGATAGCCATTACCACATGAAGTACGGGCACAAACAGTCGGAGCGGATCACCAAACCCAAAAGGCACGACGTCCCGCCCCGTATTCAGGCGCAGATCGAGACGGCCTGTGCGTGGTATTACCAGATGTATTACCCGGAAAAGAAATAGCTATGCGTAGGTTGGGCAAAGCG
>CAIZNF010000169.1 GCA_903934275.1 uncultured Nitrosomonadales bacterium | reverse complement strand
CCGATCAGTCCTTTACGCACATCTTCCAATGTAGGACCAAAACCGTCCTGCGAAAACGCCAGTGCGCCTAACGCAAGGACATCCTCGGGGTTGTGCTTGGCAACCAGTGCAGCAGCCGCGTTAGCCAGAGCGAGGAAGCTGTCGTTCTTGGTCACGAAATCTGTCTCGCAATTGACTTCCAGAATTGCGCCTACGTCACCTTCAAATGCGGTAGTAATAACGCCTTCGGCAGTCACGCGGGCTGCAGCTTTGCCCGCTTTGCTACCCAACTTAACACGCAGCAACTCTTCCGCTTTCTCCATATTACCGTCGGCCTCCGTGAGTGCCCGCTTGCACTCCATCATCGGCGCGTCTGTTTTTCCACGCAGTTCTGCGACCAAGCTTGCAGTAATTGTTGCCATTTAATTCTCCGTAATCAATTCAATAGTTTAAACAAGGGCTAAAAAAAAGGGGCAATGAAGCCCCCTTTTTTGGCGGCAAACACTTCAAGCAGAAGCTTCGCTCACCTCAACAAATTCGTCTTCGCTCTCAGCGGCAACAGCCTTTACGACATCGTCCATCGCGTTTGCGCGACCTTCAAGAATTGCATCAGCAATTCCACGTGCGTACAGCGTAACTGCTTTGGCCGAATCATCATTTCCCGGAATGACATAGTCGATTCCTTCGGGTGAGTGATTGGAGTCCACAACGCCGATCAATGGAATACCAAGCTTACGAGCTTCGGCGATTGCAATTTTGTGATAACCCACATCAATCACAAATATTGCATCAGGCAAGGCTGCCATATCCTGAATGCCACCAATATCTTTTTCTAACTTTTCAAGCTCACGAGCAAACATCAGCTGCTCTTTCTTGCTCATCGCGTCCAATCCAGCTTCCTGCTGGACCTTCATGTCTTTCAATCGCTTGATTGATGTCTTGACTGTTTTGAAGTTAGTCAGCATGCCGCCAAGCCAACGTTGATCCACGAATGGGACACCGGCGCGCTGGGCTTCAGCAGCCACCGTTTCGCGCGCTTGACGCTTGGTGCCCACCATCAATACTGTTCCGCGCTTGGCGGTCAACTGGCGGACAAACTTCGCAGCATCCTGGAACATCGGCAACGATTTTTCCAGGTTGATGATGTGAATTTTATTGCGATGGCCGAAAATAAACGGTGCCATCTTAGGATTCCAGAATCGGGTTTGATGTCCAAAGTGGACGCCGGCTTCCAGCATTTCGCGCATTGTTACTGCCATAAAAACTCCAAAGGTTAGGTCTTAAATCCAATCCGTTGATCGCCTCACCGGAAAGTTAGAATTTCCTGTTGAAACGACACCTTGACGGGACTGGTTTGTGATTGCCCTGCATCCGGGCACTAGTACCCTCAGCAAAACCCAAAGAGTATAGCATGGCCTCAATTAGCAACACTGCCTCGCGATTCGCATGAAAGTAGCTGTCATCGGTGCCGGCATTGTCGGCATTACAACGGCGTATGAACTCGCCCAGGACGGGCATGAAGTATCAGTGTTTGAACAAAACGGAGCGGCAGCTGAGGGCGCTAGTTTTGCGCCCAACGGACTCGTCTGCCCGAGCATGATGCTGCCTATTTCATCAGGAAGCAACAACGCCTACGCGTTTAAACGGGGCCTTTTGGGCTTTTCAGGTCTAACGCTGAATGCAGGCATCACACTGAACGACTTGCGTTGGCTTGCACAATGGGGAAGAAAAATTCCAGCTCAACTGCTATTGGAGCAACTGCGGTTTCACCATCAGCTCATCGCCTACAGCCAGTCGCGCATGTATCAAATTGTTGACCAAGCGAAAGTAGAGCCTGAGAGAAGCGAGGGACTTTTGGTTGTAGTGCCAACGGAAAAGGAGCGCCGCGCACTGAGCCCACTATTAGTCCGACTTAAGGATATCGGAGTGGGTTTCCAAGAAATTTCCTCCGAACAGTCACGCTTGATTGAGCCTGGCCTAGGCAGTTCCGCTGCAGTGCACTCCGGTCTTCATTTTCCCGGCGACGCAAATGCAAACTGCAGGCAATTTGCGATGCTACTCAAAAACAGCGCGGTAGCACTTGGTGTGAAATTTTCCTTCAATACTACCGTCGTATCGATCGAGCCTGGCACTCTGCCGTCGATCTCGATTGAAGGCCGATCAGCGCCAGAGGCATTTGACAACGTAGTGGTCTGCACGGGATCGCTATCCAACCGTTGGAGTTCAGGTTTAAAGGGAAACGTGCGCGTAACTCAAATTCACGGTTACAGCATCAGCGCCTCCATTCGAGAGCCTTTGAATGCCCCTCGCAGCGCACTGCTTGCAATGGGTTCAAATGTAGCGATATCTCGGCAGGGTCAACGTATTCGAGTGTCAGGAGGATCAGAAATTGGCAGCAAAGCTGCCACTCAAAGCAGGAAATTGGTACAGCTTTTGTTCAAAACGCTTTTGGACTATTTTCCAGGGTCGGTCCACCTGTCGTCCGGAACGCAGGTCTGGAAGGGAGCAAGCTCCATGACATCCGATGGGCTACCGGTAGTGGGGGCTAGCACGGCACCCGGCGTTTGGCTTAACGCTTGTCAAGGCAACAATGGCTGGGCTACCGCATGTGGCTCGGCCAGGGTTATCGCAGACTTGTTAGTTGGAAAGACTGCCGAAGTTGATATCCAGCGCCTGCGCCCTGATCGCATACTGATTTGAGAAAATTCTTGGCTATCCAGCAATGTGCTGACACAATGCCTGCTCATCCGCCACACCAAGCCTATGAGCCCAGAACTTTCCCAAAAACTTGCTGCTGCAGTGG
>CAIZNF010000168.1 GCA_903934275.1 uncultured Nitrosomonadales bacterium | reverse complement strand
TTGCGCGGTGCTCGGAATCCTCATGTACTCAAGTACATTCCGGTTCCTGCGCTCCGCTCCGTGCGCCTTGCACTTCGGCCTGCTGCTACACCTTTAAAACATGTTCTCAGGAAATCCTGAGCCCAAATAGGCATTCCCCGATATTCCACCAGACACTTGTTTGATAGAGTCCGTACAACCTGAATCAGTCCAGCAATTTATCACGGCCACACAGGAATATCGGAAAAGGAATGCAGATGCTAAACAACATGAAAATCAGTACCCGTTTGACGATCCTGCTGGCCTTCCTGCTGGCGGGGCTTGTGGTGGTCGGCGGGGTGGGGCTGTATGCTGCCAACAAGGCGAATAGCGCGCTGGAGTCAACGTATGAAACCAAGCTAATTCCTCTTGCACAGATGGATGCCATCACTAGGGCTAATTTGAGCAATCGGCTGGCTATCGCCAATGCAATCATCCAGCCTGAAAATACGGGGAAGTACATTCAGGAAATAGGCGAGAACAAGCTGTTAATCGATAAGCAATGGGAAGCCTTTATGGCTTCGCTGTCCGATGAGGAAGACAAAACCTTGGCAGCAAAATTTGCCGCAGCACGCGGACGTTTTGTCGAAGAAGGCATCAAACCTGCGGTAGCTGCGATGCGCACCAATAATACCGCCGAGATCCGGCGGATACAGGTAGAGCATATTGTTCCACTTAACGCCGCGCTGAACGAATCAATGAACGCGCTGATCGAGATGGAAAAGCGCGATGCCGAAAAACTGCACGAAGAATCTGCCGTAACTTACAAGACCATGCACATGCTATCCATCGTGCTGATTATGTTCGGCGCGGTATTGGGCGGCGCATTGGGATTTTCCATCATCCGGGGTATTAACCGTTCGATAAACGAGTTGCGCAATGTGATGGTAAAGATGTCGGCAGACGGCGATTTGAGCGCGCGCGCCAGGGTGTACGGGCAGGATGAAATCGGCCAGGCTGCCACAGTTTTCAACGGGCTGATCGACGGCTTTGCCAGCATTATCAGGCAAGTGTTGAGCCATGCCGGAACGGTATCAGGTACAGCGGCGCAACTGTCAGCCTCTTCGCTGCAAATTGCGCATGGCTCGTGGAAACAAAGCGAAGCGGCGGCCTCTACTGCGGCCACGGTGAAACAAATCACCGTGAGCATTAATTCGGTAGCGGTCAACACTGAAAATGTGCGCAAGCTGTCTGAAACAAGCCTTCAACAAACCCAGCAAGGCAATCAAAGTGTGACGGAAATGATTGGTGAGATCAGTCGCGTGCAGGATACGGTCAACCAGATTGCCGGATCGGTAAAAGAGTTTGTCAACAGCACCCGCGCCATTGCCAGCATGACCCAGCAAGTGAAAGAAATTGCCGACCAGACCAACCTGCTGGCGTTGAATGCGGCCATCGAAGCGGCGCGCGCTGGCGAGCAGGGGCGAGGCTTTGCGGTGGTGGCGGACGAAGTGCGCAAACTGGCTGAAAAATCCGCTCAATCGGCCAACGAGATCGACCGCGTGACCAACTCGTTGAATCAGAAATCCGCCCATGTCGAAGAAGTTGTGCAGATGGGCTTACGCTCTTTGCAGGCAACTCAGGATCATGTTGTGCGCGTCTCAAAAGTGTTGACCGAAGCGGGAGAGGCGGTACTGCAATCCAGCCACGGCGTAAACGGTATTGCAGCATCGGTGGGTGAACAAAGCATGGCGAGCAGCGAAATTGCGCGAAATGTGGAACATATCGCACAAATGTCCGGGGAAAACCACAAGGCACTGGAATCAAACACCCAGGGCATTTTGCATTTGGATGAATTGGCGAAATTGCTGCAAGCGGCGGTAGGCAGGTTCAGGGTTTACGCACCGAGTACCTGACTCTGCACACGGCGCATATAAGCAGCCATTTGAAGAGTCTTACGGGAAAATAATCTTGGGAGGCACGATGAAATTAGCATGGACAGAACAGTTGAGCGTCGGAAATGCGGTTATCGATTCTGACCACAGAAATTTGATCAACATGGTTAACGACGTAACGCATGCAATCGGAGCGAGAAATTGCCACGCGCTGGCGCAAGCGTTTGAGCAGCTTGAAAACTGGCTGCACGTTCATTTTGCAAATGAAGAACATATTACCCGGTCGATCAAATTTGATTTCTCCAAACACAGGCCAGCGCAACAATATTCGCTGAAAGAGCTTCAGCATTTGCGCAGTGAGTTGATGGCCAAAGACGGCCTGTGGTCCGATGGCGCAGTAGCGCATTTCGCACATTTTTTGAAAAATTGGATGATCGACAGCCACATTACCAAGCTGGATATGCAGATGAAACCAGTACTGCAAGCCCTCGATTACGAGTTTTGGCCGAGCTGGGTGGAAGGGGAAATAAATCACGCTGCCGGGCGCACCGCAAACCTTTATATGCAGCTTTCCGATATGCCAATGCTATGCACAGACTGATGAACTCCAGGGTATCCAAACTGTTCAAGGAGCGCATAAATATGATGAACCCAATGTGGAGAAGTAAATCGTTGGCGTGGACAAATGAGTTGAGTGTTGGAAACGGGGTTATTGATGCCGAGCACAAAAATTTGATCGGCTTGGCTAATGATGTAGTGGATGCAATCAAGGCGAGAGATTATGACGATATGGCGCAAGCGTTTGAAATGCTCAATGACTGGATAGTTGTTCATTTCTTGAATGAAGAGCAGATTGCGCGGGCGGTTGGATTTGATTTTGAAAAGCATAAATTGGCACAGCAGTATTGCTTGGATGAGTTGCGATTTTTGAGCGGCGAATTGGTGGGTTGCAATAGTTTGTGGTGCAAGGATACGGTGGAGCATATCACCCATTTTTTAAGAAAATGGATAATTGACGATCACATCATCGGGCTGGACATGCAAATGAGGCCGGTGTTGCAAAAATATGAATACAGCTTCTGGCCTAACCGTGAATGCGATAAACCCGGTCTGCTGGGTAAACCTGCGCTGGTACCAGTCTCACTCGGCCCCCCAGATTCATTGCAGATCAGGCTTCAGTCTGACAGTGGCATATATAACTGAAGTCAGTCCTACGAAATCAGTGCGTTCGGCACAAAGCTATCCAGCCAGGTTTTGGAATCATAATGGAACCTCAGACAACAGCCCCGGAAAAAACCCAGACAGCGCCACCAACCACCGCCCCAACGCCCGGTGCGCGCCTGTTTTCACGTATGCACATCAGCCAGTTATTACCATTGCTGGTGTTCGCCGTTTCCTTGCTGCTAACCCAACAGTTATGGAAGGATGCGCAACAAACCGTTATGCAGGATTTGCAAGCCGAATTTGATTTTGGTGTGCGTGAAGCCGGTATTCATATCAAACAGCGTATGGCTGCACACGAGCAAGTGCTGCGCGGGGCGCATGGGTTATTTGGAGCTTCGGTTAATGTTGATCGCAAAGAATTCAAAGCCTACATCAGCCACCTGAAACTGGATGAAAGCTACGTCGGCATCGACGGCATGGGCTTCAGCCAGATTGTGCCGCAAGCGGTAAAAAGCCAGCATATTGCCGCCATACGCAAACAAGGCTTTCCCGACTACACCATCAAACCGGAGGGTGAGCGCAACGCTTACACCCCGGTCGTGTACATCGAACCATTTTCCGGGCGCAACTTGCGCATCTTCGGCTTTGACCCTTTCGCCGAACCTGAACACCGCACGGCTATGGAACGGGCACGCGACTTCGACAGGGCGGCCATTACCAGCAAGGTGAAGTTGGAACGGGGGGCTGACAGCGGCGCACAGGCCAGCATCGTGATGTATATGCCTGTTTACAGGACCGGGGCTTTATACACCTCGCGCGCCGATCGCCGCGCCAACATTGTCGGCTGGGTCTTTGCGCCATTCAGCATGTCCAACTTGATGTCCGGCATCATCGGAGAGCATACCGCTGATTTTGATATCGAGTTATATGACGGCACGCAAATCACCGATGAAATGTTGCTGTCGGACGACGACA
>CAIZNF010000167.1 GCA_903934275.1 uncultured Nitrosomonadales bacterium | reverse complement strand
TGTACTACTGGTTTGCCATTACCGACGGCCCCAAGGGTTTTGTCAGGCCGATAGCCAGAAAAGCTCAGGCGATCGAAGTCTCCACTTGGGGTGATTTGATTCTTGCGATTCTCTGGACCATCCCTATCTGGGGCGTGCTTTCGTTGCTGGTCAGGATGGTGACGAAGAAGGGCTATATCACTGCCGATGTATCGCTCATGCTGTATGCGGTAATAGTAATTATGGTGGCATACCAAATCTTCGGGCTCATCAAGGTCAATGTGCCGATCCTCAAAAAAGGCGTGCCTGAAGACGACAGATACAGGTTTACCCAGGTTGGCACTCTCTGCACATCTTATGTGGTCACGTTCGGTGCCGAACTTGCAGTTATTTCGATGCTGCCGATGTTTTTTCAGAAAACATTTGAAATGACTCCAGTGATGGCTGGCCTGTTCGGCTCGGTGTTCGCAATGATGAACTTTTTCTCCAGGGCACTGGGCGGTTATGTCTCTGACCGCACGCCTACCCGGAAACTTGCACACATGATCTATCTTGCCGGTGTCGCTATCGGTTTCGGATTGATGGGCATGATGACCTCTCAATGGCCTTTGTCCATGGCGGTCGTGGTTACGGTAATTTGTGCCATGTTTGTCACCGGCGGATGCGGCACAACCTTTGCACTGGTGCCATTTGTAAAGAGGCGCATCACCGGAAATGTGGCGGGATACGCGGGGGCCTATGGCAATGTGGGAGCCGTCGTATTTACTTCTTTATACGTAACCATGACCGACAGCGAGTTTTTCCTGATGCTCGGCGGAGCTGCTGCTGCGGTATTTGTTTTCTGTCTGTTTTTTATGAAAGAACCGGCTGGAGCGTTTGCCAAGGAGTATCACCTCTCGTCTGTTGATAAGGAAATGATGGCAGGCGGGCATTAATATAATTTGCAGGGTGGATAAATAGTGCCCACGTGGAGGATGTGAGTACAAAGAATCTGCCCGCCCTGCGCGAAAATTGGAATTAATAAGCAGGATTTTTTAGGTTGGATGTAGTACTTTGGATGTAAAACTGTAAGAATAAGGAGAAGTTGCCATGGCAAGATTACCAAGATGGGAGCCGGAAAATCCGCAGTTCTGGAAAGAAACCGGTAGCACAATAGCGTGGCGCACATGCGCCTTGACGACATTTTCGCTCATATTTTCATTCGCTACCTGGTTTGTCATGAGCGCGGTGGTGGTGCGAATGCCTGCCATAGGTTTCAATTTCACCACTATGGAGTACTTCTGGCTCGCGGCGATACCAGGGTTCGCATCAGGCATCTTGCGGCTGATACATTCCAATTTTATACCGGTACTCGGAACCAGGCCGGTCGTGAGCATCTCGACCATCATCAAGGTGGTACCCATGGTCTGGTTGGGTTTCGCAATTCAGGACACGAATACGACCTGGGCCACGTTCATGGTCATCGGTTTCCTCACCGGTATGGGCGGGGGAGATTTTTCCTCATTCATGCCTTCCACCAGCATCTTTTTCCCGAAAAGGCTGCAGGGGCTCGCAATGGGCATTCAGGCGGGCGTTGGTAACATGGGGGTAAGCCTTGTCCAGTTTGTAGTGCCGTGGATTATTGGTTTTGCAGCACTTGGAGCTATGGTCGGTGGGCCGCAGGTGTTTACCAAGGGCGAACCGATTAAGGGTGCCATAACGGTTACAAATGTCGACGGCAAGGTTACGCCCAAGAATAACAAATCTGTGGTTACAGACGTGGTGGTCAATAAGCCTGAACTGGCCGCTGCGATAGTCATCACAAAAGAAAACGGCGTTGTCAAGAATGTTGTTCTTCAGGAGACTGACACGGTCAAGGCCATAAAGTTGGATGTCAAAAAAGACGCTGCAGGTGTCATTACGGAAGTAGTGCCGACCAAGGGCGTAAAAATAGATGTCATAAAAAACCCTGCGGGTGACGTTACTGACGTTACAGTCAAAAACGTGATCAAAAAGGGCATGTGGGTGCAGAACGGCCTATTTATATGGGTTCCGTTCCTGGTCGTTGCCTTTATCCTCTGTGCGATATTTCTGAGGAGTATTACGGTTCCCGCAAGAGGCTTCAAGGGCCAGTTTGAGATACTGAGCAGCAAAAACAGGGCGCGTGTGCATACATGGAATTGCAGCATAACCTACATGTGTTCATTCGGTTCATTCTCAGGTTATGCGGGCGCATTCCCGATGCTGATAAAGACTGTCTACGGCGGTTTTGACGGTGCGCCAGACCCATTGGCATACGCCTTTCTCGGCCCGCTCATCGGCGGGCTCGTGCGTGCCCTCACTGGTGGCATATTCGACAAAATCGGCGGCAGCAAGGGCATGCACTGGTTGACGTTGGGGCAGATTGTCGGTTGTTTGGCCCTTGTATTTGGAGGGTTCCTGACACCCACCAGCATTGACCAGTTTCAGGGGTTTCTCTACATCATGCTCTTTATCTTCCTGATGTCGGGTACGAACAACGCGGCAACCTTCCGCCAGTACCCGATCGTGTTTGCCTATTCACCGGCCAAAGGTGCTCAGATGCTCGGTTGGACTGGGGCGTGGGCGGCATTCGGCCCGTTTATCTGGACTTCGCTTATCGGTGGATCCATTACCAGTTACGGCAGTGCTAACGCATTCTTCATCGGCGTTTCAGTTTTCTATGCCTACTCCTTTTTTATTAACTGGTGGTACTACACCCGCAAGGGCGCCGAGCGGTTTGACTACGGCAACTCCGGCGGCACATGGTGGGACAAGCTCTCTGAGAAAGAGAAGCAGGAGATGAAGACCATAGACTTAAGCCACGCATAATATAGTAGCTCGCATGAGGGAAGGCTACGGCCTTCCCTCTTTTTTTATGGGAAACTTACATACAATCCTGATGTGGGGATTTAATTTGTTTTCTCTAATTGCATCACCCTTTATGAATCTTACGACTTATATGAAATGTCACTATGCAAAATTTAAACACGATTGCCTATGTAGTAGGAATAATCTACGGGATTGTATTAATTCTGGCTACCTTTGTTCGTATCAAGTTCATTGAGTCAATGCGCATAGATGCGCTGGTTATACCGCAACCTACCGATAGTACTAGGCCCGTAAATCTGATTGCCGGCATCCTGTTTGCGGGTTATGGCATTTATTCGCTATTGTCCAGATGAAAGCAATCTTGCCCGATTTTTATGGAAAATAATCGGCCCTGATGAATACCTGAGAGCCAATAGGAGAGATTGGCTGCAACAATACCACCCAAAAGAACTAGTTCTTATTCCTCGTTTGGCGTGTACTTTAGAAGAATGGGCACGGCACTTGCGCCAGCCTATTCTTGCAGGGCAGCTTGCTTGAAGCTTTTTGAAAAAAGAGTTGAAAATGAAAATGCTTATTTGACCAGAATGG
>CAIZNF010000166.1 GCA_903934275.1 uncultured Nitrosomonadales bacterium | reverse complement strand
GGGCACGCTACGCTTTGCCCAACCTACATACTTTCGAAATAGCATCCAAATCAAACACCACATTGCGCAAGCACCATAGACAAATCATCATGGGCAACACCTCCTTCGAGATGCGCTTCAAGCGCGGAAAGAATATCGTCGAAAAGTTTATCCGGTTTTGACGTTCGGAGCAGTATTTCAAATCGCTCCTCACCGAATGGTTCACCGGAAGCGTTCTCCGCTTCGGTCAGGCCATCCGAGCAAAGCAGCAGCGCGCCCGGCAGCGCGTGAAAAATCTCTGTGGTAGATTCAAAGGCATCTGCATCCAACACGCCCAGAGGGAGATGCCGTGAACGGAAGTTATGCAGCTCACCGTTGCTTCGCACATAGACGGCGGTGGGAATGCCCCCGTTCCACACTTCGATGGAAGAGCCTTCGGGGCAAGAACCATCGCGGGTGATGTGCGCCACCGTTGCCGCGATAAAGTGCCCGATCTCGGCTATTTCCCGCATGGTCTGATTTATTTCTGTAACAATCTCACGGGTTGAAAGCCCCTTTTTCACCATCGTATAAAATATCCGAAAAATGGGCAGCAGGAACAGTGCGGCTTGCAGGCCGTGGCCGGTAACATCCGCCAGCATGACTCGCAAATCGCCCTTGTTATCCCGCGCGGTAGCAATGAAATCTCCGCTGAATTGCTGTGCCGAACGCTGGAAGTAGCGAACCTGCGGATCACGCAACCCATCCGAGCGCATGATATGGCTCATGACACTGTTGGCGAACGCCATATCATCCATATCGCTTTCATGCAGCGCCAGCAATTCCTGATTCTTGCGCGCCAACTCCTGCTCCAGCGCGCCGCGCACCAGCGCATAGCGCACCACGCGATTTAATACATCGTGATCAAACTGCCCCTTGACCAAATAATCCTGCGCACCGTTTTGCAAAGCGGCGATGGCGAGCGCGCTGTCGTCATGCCCGGTCAGCACCACTATAGGCGCATCGGGCAAGGCGGCGCGCATCGTCCGCACCGTATCCAACCCGGCAGAATCGGGGAGCGACAAGTCGAGCAGCACGACATCTGGCTTGTTGGATTGGGCTGCGGCTATACCCTCGGCCAAGGTTTTCGCCCAAGCCACCGGCTCCTTGTCGCCGCCATGCACCAGACCTGACAACCGCACATGCGCCCGGATCAATCCGAAATCACCGGGCTCGTCCTCGATCACTAGAATTGAAATAGATTGTGGGGAAGTTTTACTCATGCCACTTCCATTTCAAAGGTAAAACAATTCGTAGGTCGGGCTACGCCCGACAGCTTGGTTCGGCGGGCAGAGCCCGCCCTACAAAAACGGGCATTGATCTGGCTCACACGCTTTCCCCGCCAATATGTGCCTGAGCAGTCGCGCGAGGAGTTATCCAGCGCTCTCCGAGAACGCGCATAGTTTCCACCAATTGATGAATATCCATCGGCTTGGTGAAGTAGTCAACAGCGCCGAGATTACGGGAAGCGTCCATATCGCTCTTGGCATGCGAAGTGGTTAGCACCACTACCGGAATATCGCTCAATGCCGAATCCTGTTTGATGGCGGCGAGACATTCCAGCCCGCCCATGCTTGGCATACTGAGATCGAGCAGGATTAAATCGGGGCGCGGCGCATTCGCAAGACTCGGGCCAAGCCGCCGCAGGAATGCCAGCGCCTCGTAACCATCATAGGCATGGTGGAAATCGGCCATGATCCGGTTCTCTCCCAGCGCCCATTTAACGAGGTAGGCGTCTGTATTTTCGTCTTCAACCAGCAGAATGACAAAAGGTTGAGTTGCGGTGTTCATGTGGTTCCTCCTAAGCCGGACAAGCCGGAGCCAAAATTGTAGGTCGGGCTATGCCCGACATGGTGGGCATAGCCCAACCTACGGTTTCGTTGAAAAATTATTGTCATTTTTGACATCATTTGACTGATATTTAACTAAGTAGGTTATGCCTGCGATGTATACAGCACGCCCTTTGTGGTCTGTTTGGTTGAATTTCTAACGAATTTCCTCTACCAATTCTGGATGTTTATCCAAAATACGAAACAGGTTAACTACCGCTGCTACCGGCCTGGACTTGCCATGCTCATAACGCGAGAAAGCATTAACCCCGCCTCCTGCAATCTCAGCAGCCTCTCTTTGCGACAGCTTGAGCTTTTTGCGTATGCGTGCCAACTCTGCCGACTCCTCTTTGTCTATTTGTTCGCGGAATTGCTCCACCGCCTTCGCATAGCGCTTGCCTTCACCCTTTGTAAATTCGCATTCCCCACATGCAGGGCAATGCCAACCATCAACAGCGGCAATCGTAACGGGCTTGCCACGGTATTCGACCACCTTATCCTCCTTGCCGCGCACCATGTCGGCCTTTTCGCAATTCAAGCACAAGTGCTTCATCTCATTTCTCCTTAAACTGAATAACAACAATTCCATTTTCACGTAGCGTCAGCTTGATATAAACCTTCAAGTTGGATGCCAGGTCGGCGTGATAAACATCTTGCCAAATACGGTGATCTGCATGAGTTGTCATGCTCTTGTAAAAATCCGCTTGCCGAAGACCAAGCACTACCGCAACTGCGCCATCAGAAGCAAGCCCCAAATCCCAAGCTCCATGCAAAGCCGTCTCCGTAAAAGCATCGGCACCACAAGCAGTGACGATTGCCAGCACATCGGACAACAGGTAGTTCGGTTTTTTCTTTTCCATGCTGCAACACTAACCCAATAGGTTAATTAATTCAACCTAAAAAATAGCCCTAAGCCGGACGAGCCGGAACCAAAAATGACAAGCCGTATTCCCGTAGGTTGGACAAAGCGAAGCGTGTCCAACGAGCAAAGATGCCATTTTTATGTTGGGCACGCTACGCTTTACCTTGATACGATAAGCCTAGAAAAAGCAGATGTCCACGAAAGTCACGAAAAACACGAGTAAAGTACCCCGCCCCAAGGGGTGGGGAATTGACCCGGTGAGATTGAAGAACCGCTTGACAGTATGTATTGTTATGCATACGATTAACGCGATGGAATTTACCTGCAACGTCATCAAGAACGAAACCAATATCCGTGACCGTGGTTTGCCATTGCTGGCGGCGCGAGCGATGTTTAACCCTACGATGGTGATTCGCAAAGACACGCGAAAAACCTAGCCGGAGCACCGTTTCATTGGCTACAACACGGTATCTGGTCGCATGATGGTGGCAGTGTTTTGCGTTCCGTCCGAAAACTATATCCATATCATTTCTTTCCGAAAGGCGAATGATCGTGAGCAAAAGAAATTTGAAACTCAAAGCCTCTGACCCAGCTCCAAAAATCGACTGGGCGGCGGTGGATGCTGCGCCTTTGGCTGGCACGCCAGACGAAGACAGCCCGGAGCTGACCGCTGCGCAGTTTGCCGAGTTGCGCCCATTACGCGAGGTCTTGCCCTCCACGGGCAAGACGCGCATCACCATCATGCTGGACGATGCTGTGTTGCAGGCGTACAAGGCTCGTGCCAGTGGGCGCGGATACCAGACGCTCATCAATGAAGCATTGCGCCGAGCGTTGGTCGCAGATGAATTGAAAGAGGTGTTGCGCGAGGTGATCCGCGAGGAATTGCACGCGGCATGACGCTGGAACAGGCTCAAAATACATTTTTTAGTGTAATTCACGGGCTGTCTCCATAGTAAAAAGCTTGGCCTACGCGCCGTTGCCGTCCACAAGCGCATCATATCTTCCCCCGTAGCACAGGCAGCACGACGCAAAACTTGCTGCCCTGCCCCTCTCCCGCCGATGCCACCCAAATGCGCCCTTTGTGATGTTCGGCGATTTTGCGGCACAGCGCCAGGCCGATGCCGGTGCC
>CAIZNF010000165.1 GCA_903934275.1 uncultured Nitrosomonadales bacterium | reverse complement strand
GCTTCTGCGTGCAATTCTGCCCCAAGGGTGTGCTGGACATGTCTTCCGAGTACAACGCCAAGGGCTATCATCCGCCCTATGTGAAAAACCCAGATGCCTGCCACGATTGCATGTTTTGCCAGATGATCTGCCCGGAGTTTTCCATCTACGTGACACTGGAAGAAGTAACCAATAAAGGAGAAACAAATAAGTGAAAACGAAGCCAAGCGTAAGCGGAGTTTCAGAGCAGGCTAATGTTCGCGTTAGCGAAGGTTACGCCGGAACTAAAACGGTCACCGCTGACCCCAAAGGGGTTGATTCCGGCCCACATTTCATGGATGGCGACCACGCGCTGGCTGAAGGCGCGCTGGCGGCTGGTTGCCGTTTTTTTGCCGGCTACCCCATCACTCCCTCTACCGAAGCTGCCGAGCGTTTCGCCGAGCGCGCGCCGGAAGTGGGTGCACTGTTCATCCAGATGGAAGACGAACTCGCCTCCATCGCCGCCCTGATAGGCGCTGCATGGGCGGGGCAAAAATGTATGACCGTGACCTGTGGCCCCGGCTTTTCATTGATGACGGAAAACCTCGGCCTGGCTTGCATGACCGAAACCCCGATGGTGATTGCCAACGTACAGCGCGGCGGACCGTCCACCGGGCTACCCACGCTGACCGCCCAGCAGGACATGATGCAGGCGAAATATGGCCCTCATGGCGACAACGCCATCATCGCCCTGTGCCCGGACAGCCCGCAGGAATGTTTCGACCTCACCGTCGAAGCCTTCAATCTATCAGAGTATTACCGAGTGCCGGTTATCATCCTGACCGACGAAACTGTCGGCCACATGCACGAAAAAGTGGTCATTCCGCCCGCCGACCAAATCAAAGTGATTCCGCGTAACAACTACAGCGGCCCCAAGGAGGACTGCCGCCCCTACAAGTTTGACGGTCAGGGCGGTCATCCCATGGTGCGTGCAGGTGATGGATACAATTTCCATGTAACCGGCTTGACACATAACGAGCGCGGCTATCCGGTCATGACCGCCGAGCAGAACGTAAAGGTCGTGACCCACTTGATGGAAAAGATCAATGGCAATGCCGACCAAATCATCCGCCTCGACGAAGATCAGGTCGACGATGCCGATGTCGTGGTGGTGTCCTATGGCATCACTTCACGGATCGCCGTCAAAGCCATCCAGGATGCGCGCAAAGAAGGCATCAAGGTCGGCTCGTTGCGCATGATCACCATCTGGCCATTCTGCGAAAAACGCATCCGTGAAATATCCGCAAAAGTTAAAGCCATCGTAGTACCAGAGATCAATTATGGTCAAATGGTGCTCGAAGTAGAACGTAACGCTGGTGGCCGCTGCAAGGTAATCAGCGTCAATCACTGCGGCGGCGCGGTGCATGATCCCCAGGTTATTCTGGACGCTATCAGAAAGGCAAACCAATGAGTACTGATATCATAAAATTCAAGGCTGGTAGCCCCATGGCCGACACTCTGCGCATGGATCGGATGCCGCATATCTGGTGCCCCGGCTGCGGCATCGGCTCCGAAGTAAACTCTTTTGCCGATGCCGTCAAACGCAGCGGCATCGACCCCAAGAAACTGGTCGTGGTGTCGGGCATCGGTTGCACCGGACGTGTTGCGGGCTATGTCAATTTCGATTCGATGCACACCACGCACGGACGCGCCATTCCTGTCGCCACCGGCATCAAGCTGGCCAACCCCGAACTGACAGTGGTGGTATTTAGCGGTGAGGGCGACCTTGCCGGTATCGGCGGCAACCATTTGATTCATGCCGCACGGCGCAACATGGATTTGATAGTCATTTGCAACAATAATTTCACTTATGGCATGACCGGCGGACAGGTAACGCCGACCACGCCTGGAGGAGCCACGGCTTCGACTACACCCTACGGCAACTACGAATACCCGTTTAGCCTGCCGTTCCTGATGGACGCCGCCGGTGCCACCTATATTGCACGTTGGACATCGATGCATTCGCGCAATGTCACCCAGTCGATCGAGGAAGCACTGCTGCGCAAGGGTTTCTCCTTCATCGAGATCATTTCGCCCTGCCCGACGCTCTACCTGCGCCGCAATCGCCTCGGCGATGGTGTCGACCAGCTGCAAAATTATCAGGACAACTCGATTCTCAAGCATGGCTGCGACACCCGTGAGACGGCCATCGACTTCCAGGGCAAGATCGTCATCGGCAAGTTTGTCGAAAAGAACAAGCCTTCGTACCTGGATGCTGTCGACAAGTGCTGCATCAAGTTAGTAGGGGACGATTATCAGCTCTACGGCAAAACTATTCCCGAACGGGAAGCCGAGGAAAAAGCTGAGAAAGAGAAAATTGCCGCTCGTCGAGCCGCAATGGCAGCAGCGGAAGCGCAGGGAGAAACAGTAGCCTCCGTGTCCGTATCTACGGTGAAAAAAGCGCTTGCCAATGCAGCGAAAAAAGCTCCGGCAAAGGCTGTTGCCACACCTAAAGCAGCAAAAAAGGCTCCTGCAAAAGCGAAACCCGCGAAGAAGGCTGAGGCAAAGGCCAAGCCCGCGAAGAAAGTCGTTGCGAAGGTTCCGACCAAGAAGACAGCTCCCAAGGCTCCGGTAAAAAAAGTTGCTACGAAAGCTCCAGTCAAAAAAATTGCAGCCAAGGCAGCAAAAAAAACCGCACCCAAGGTAGCCGTCAAAGCCAAGGTCGCGCCTAAAAAAACCAGCAAGCCTAATAAAACCCGTAAGTAGGAATTGAGCGCATGAGCACACAAGAAATCAGGTTTTCGGGATTTGGCGGCCAGGGCATCATCCGTTGCGCCCTGATCACCGGCAAGGCGCTGTCTCTTTACGATGACAAATTCGCCACCATGACCCAGGCTTTCGGCCCGGAGGCACGCGGTAGCGCCTGCTCGGCGCAGCTCGTGGTTTCCGATGAACGCGTTTTGTATCCCTATATCACCCATCCCGGAATTCTGATGGCACTCTCCCAGGAGGCTTACGACAAGTATTACAGTGAGCTACCCAAGGGAGGTATCCTGATCGTAGAACAGGAATTGGTGAAACTACGCGGCGAGCATCCGGATCTCAGATTGCTGCGGGTACCGGCAACCCGCTATGCCGAAGAACTGGGCAATCGCCTGTTCACCAACCTTGTGGCGCTGGGAGATCGAAGAGCACACGTCTGAACTCCAGTCACCGGCTATGATCTCGTATGCCGTC
>CAIZNF010000164.1 GCA_903934275.1 uncultured Nitrosomonadales bacterium | reverse complement strand
TAGGAGTAATTTTTTATGAGCAACGCAGTATCGTGACGGGGTTTGGATTTATAGAGGTTCCCTTAACTCGCCTTCTGAATCCAGAATTGATACATACCGAAGAAAGTGTCCGGATTTTCGTTCTCAAAAACCCGCCATTGTCCAAGGTCGGTGGCGGCACGATCATCAGGAAAGCGCCGCTTGTAAGCATGAAGGGTATCAGCGTCTATCTCAAAACCCAGAAACGTCAGGTTGTTTTCCTGGAGAAACGCTTCAATGCCGGTCAGCGTCATGTGATGTTCCTGAACGTGGAAAAATAAATCACGGCAGCTGCTGATGCTGTAAAAATCTGTTGATTTTGTTGCGGCTCCAAAATCTGCGCTATTGTCTGAATCAATCAAATCCTGGCGGAATTGCCTGATCCCACTGGCCGAGGCATCGTAACCCTCCACAACAATAAAATCCCGTATGCGAACCACATTCCGCCGCGCTATCTCACTATAAAAACCGAGCTCCATGAACCCTCCGGGACGCAGCAGCGACAGCAGCACCCTCCATCCTGCCCACGGATCCGCAAGATGGTGCAATACCCCGACAGATTCGATAACATCAAAGCTGCGACCAAGCGAGCCTAGCTTCAGTAAGTCTGCCTGGGCATATTCGATTGAAGTCAAACCCAACTCTCGCGTCTTGCGCTTGGCATAACTGAGACTGCTTATGCTCAAATCGACAGCCAGCACCCGTGCATTCTGAATTCGTTGCGCCGTGCCGATGGAATGTTGCCCGGTACCGCAACCGGCAACCAGGATATCAATGTCATCATTCTTGGCGTGTCGCTTTAAAGATGCTAGCGGGAATTTCTGGCACAAAAAGCCGATGATATTTTTTGCTTTTGCGGCGGGATCGGCCTTGATCCAGCGAGGATAGGGGTTTGCTTCATATTGATTCTGAACCAACAGTGATACCTCATCCTCGATGTCAGTCAGCCGTGGAATGGTGGTGCGAAGCTGCATTTCTTCAGCCGGTTCGCAAATCTGTTGCCCCAACACAGATGTGACTTCTTCGGGCCATTGCCTCTCCAGAAGCTGTGTGGCAAACGGAAGTGAGCAGAGCGGGAAGTAAGCTGCCACAGCTATCGGCCAGGGTGCTGGCACCGGGTCGTTGGCTTCGAGTGCATCAACCAGTGAATCCCGCAAATCGCTTGCTTTTTGGATTTCATCATCAGTATAAGAAAACACATATTCATTGATAAAACATTGGCGCGCCAAGGCACTGTAGAAACTTGAAGCCGCACTTGACTCATCGGCTGAGGCCACCACCCCGATGGCGGTTTCGAGCAGAGCCCGCCGCGCCATAGTCAGAAAATGCTCTATTTCAATATCGCAGATGGGTTCCAAATCGAGGAGGGCGCACAGCAACGTGTCGGCTGAGAGAGCAGCGAGGCCGTTTGGCCCAAACAAATCTTGCGCAGATAGGCGCTGGGGCCATGCGTCTGCTGCCCGCGCCACACACGCCCCGATGTCCGGGTTGAGTTTGACGAGGTCGGTGCTGGCCCTAACCATTTCGCTTGTCCGCCCCCAAGTCTCGGTCAAGGCGCGAACCATGATCGCTCGAATCTCGCTATCGTCGTGCGTAAAATGCAAGCGTTTCAAGCAGGCGACAAAAATGCTTTTGGCTTCCGCTGTTTCCTTGAATTGCAGGGAGTGGTTGATGATGTTCACTGCCATTGCCGAATCGCCCCGCGCATTGAGCAGCAAAGCGAGATTGTTAAGAGCCCCGACAAAATCCGGTTTGATCTGTAGCGCCTGGCGGTAGTTGGTCTCTGCCTCGTCCAAGAGACCAAGCTCCTTGAGGGTGTTGCCCACGTTACAGTACGCCTCTGCGTAATCCGGGTTGCTCTGTAGCGCCCTCCGGTAACTGGCCACGGCCTTATTCAGACGACCCATATCCTTGAGTGTGTTGCCGAGGTTGTTATGTGCCTCCACGTAATCCGGTTTGATCGCCAAAGCGCGGCGGTAGCTGGCTGCGGCCTCGTCCAGCCGCCCCAGATTATGGAAAGTGATACCCAAGTTGTAATGCGTCATAGCATCATTGGGTGACAGTGTTATCGCTCTTTGCATGGGTGCCAGCGCGTCCGCACTGCGCCCCATCTGATTGAACACCACTCCCAATACATTCCAGCCAAACCCGTCGTGCGGAAAGTTTTCTGTCATTGACCGTGCCAGAAACTCGGCTTCAATATAGCGCCGTTGGTCGAAGAGCGACAACAAAGTACTAACCTCTTGTTGGCCGGGCATTCTGCGTGTGCCAGCCCGGGCTTGTTGTCGCAAAGGTTGGGATGCCGTGCGCACTTCCAATTTATCGTGACAACATTTCTTGTGTTTTTTCCCGCTACCGCAAGGGCATGGGTCGTTTCTTCCAGGCTTCACACTCGCTATCCCCGTTTATCCAAAATAGTCCATTAATTCAAAACTGCATCATTGACAGTACAACTTGTTAATTGTCCCACGCAGGAAAGAATGACAGTGCCGAACGACATCGAATGGCATCAGCCCGACGAAGCTGATGGCCATAGAAGCAGCAATTGGCGGTGCGGCTTCAGTTTCTTTGGTTTCAACTTCTAGGGTGAACCAATTGAAATGTGCGAGAATGAAAATATACGCCAATCTTTTGTCATCCGGGGAAAATCAGCACGAAAAATATTTCTGGAAAGCAACACTCATGGAGCGCAACCAAGACCAATCATGACCGCACATTCGCTTACATCGCACATCGAATTCAATGTATCCGCCGCGCTGGATGAAGATATTCGCGACGGCGACATAACCGCGCTATTGATCCCCGCCCTGCAAACCGCATCAGCCAGTGTCATTGCACGGCAAAAAGCGCTGCTGTGCGGCACGCTATGGTTCGAGGAATGTTTTTTCAGGCTCGATCCAAACTGCAAAGTCCATTGGGCAATGCCGGAAGGTGGCATCATGCAGCCCAATCAGCAACTGTGCGAAGTGCGTGGAAATGCGCGCGCCTTGCTCAGCGCGGAGCGTTGCGCGCTGAATTTTTTGCAAACGCTATCCGGCACGGCCACATTGGTGCAACGCTATGTGGAAGCCGTGGCGGGAACCGGCGCGAAAATTATGGATACGCGCAAAACTTTGCCGGGGTTGCGCATTGCGCAAAAACACGCGGTTCTCATCGGTGGCGGGCACAATCAGCGCATCGGGCTGTTCGATGGCGTACTGATCAAGGAGAATCACATTGCCGCAGCGGGCAGCATCGGCCTGGTGTTGGAGCAGGCGTTCCGTATCACCCCGGCAAACGTGCCCATCCAGATCGAAGTGGAAAATCTATCGCAACTTTTTGAGGCGATTAACGCGGGCGCAAAGCTAATATTGCTCGATAATTTCTCTCTGATTGATATGCGTCTCGCCGTGGCGCATGCCGCCGGACGCGCTGAATTAGAAGCTTCCGGCGGACTCACGCTGGAGAGTGTGCGCATGGTTGCAGAAACGGGTGTGAATCGAATTTCAATCGGTGCGTTGACCAAAGATGTCGTAGCGATAGATTTGTCGATGCGCTTCGCGCCCTGATCCGGAGGAGCCGCGAGTGTGCGTGTCCGGGAACACCCCAGATGCCATTACACGTTTCACCCGTGCTTGTTGATCTTGTATTACGCCGCCAGATTGCGGAACTACGCCAAGCTCTGGTCCATCGACACGTTATAGCCAAAGGGGGCCTCTATAAATTCGAAATCCTGATGAACTAGCTAGCCATTCCACTAAGTTGTCAAACAACGCCAACTAAGTGGCTGGTTATAAGCGAGACAAGGCGCGAATAAAAAATTGCGACGACGCATCTGCCTGATATGTCAGGAGTAATTTTTTATGAGCAACGCAGTATCGCGATGGGGTTTGGATTTATAGAGGCCCCCTAAAGTGGGGCAAGTGGATAGCCGGTGAGCATATGGGCGCTGGTGCAGGCCGAAATCCCTGCTCAACAGACTGAACAAATTCACCGCTGGCACACGCGCAACACCTACGTCAATCGTCAAGCAAGCCTTTAAAAATCGTCTAGATTATGAAGAATGGTTGCTTGCAGAAGTTGATGCAGGACTGGCAGACGCGGAAGCCGGGCGAGTGCACTCAGCCGATGAAGTAAAAAAAATGCTGGGCGTAAAAAATGTTAAGAAGCGTTGAGTACGCCACCCGCACAACCTTCAACTTAAAAGCCATCAAAGCCTTTGTCGAGCAAGAAAATCCATCAGCAGCGTTACGGGTAATCGAATACATAACCGACTCGACGGACGGACTGTTAGACTTTCCCCTGATGGGCAAACCCTGGACGAGGGCTGGCACACGCAAACTCGTACTCTCAACATTTCCCTATATCGATCATCTACAAGCTGACGCCTACGAAAGTGATCGTGCTGGCCGTTGCGCATCAATCGCGCAAGAACAAACAATCGCGCCCCATAAGAAAGCCATGAACCAGTTCATTTAATTAACCGTGGTCTGTCCCTGAGGTTTCCCCTGAGGTTTCCCCTGAGGTTTCCCCTGAGGTTTCCCCTGAGGTTTCCCCTGAGGTTTCCCCTGAGGTTTCCCCTGAGGTTTCCCCCTCATCACCGCACATGCAGTCAGCCTCGGCATACCGCTGGTTACACATAACCTTGGGGAATTCACCAGGGTGCGTGGGCCAAAGGTGGAAAGCTGGGCGGGAGAATAACCGCGATAGTGCAATGCGGGTTGTGCACACTGCGCGTCCGACGGTTTGGTTTTTCATTTTGTTGGTTACGGGGTGCTCAACTACCGCTCAAAACAATTCGACTCCGGTGCTTTTTCGGGTACTCAAAACAATTCGACTCGGGTACTTTTTACCGTTTACCTATTGGGTAATTTCATTGCACACTGCCGGGCTATGCTACATAATCCTCGTGAACTGAACCCTGAGGGAATGAGACTGTGCCTATCCTGTCTGTGTTTTTCGGCATTATCGTCCGCATGTGGCACGACGATCACCCGCCGCCCCATATACACGTCGAATACCAAGGATTCGAGGCTCTGGTAAGCATTCGGACAGGTGAAGTAAGTGAGGGACGTATTCCGAACAAGGCAGCAGCCATTGTCAAGGAATGGTGCTTGCGCCATCAAGAGGAACTGCTGACAAATTGGGAACGCGGCCAGCGCTTTGAACCTATGGAACGTATATCAGGAGCGGATCAGGATGATTAAAGTAATTGAGGCTCGTTATATGGGTGATTTTCAGGTGGCGTTGAATTTTTCCGATGACAGGGAAGGCGTATTCGATGGTCGAGCCCTATTGGAGCGGAGTGGTTCGTTGCTTGAGCCGCTTCGGAATGAAAACTACTTCCAGCGGTTATTCATTGATGCCGGCGCACTGTGCTGGCCGAATGGCCTAGAGCTTTCTCCGGCTCGGCTTTATGAAACGTGTCGCACTTTGGCAACAGCTTGAATAGTCCAAGCTGCGGATGAGGCCTCAGGCCGTTATCCGCCAAATAAAAAGTGTGCGAGGCATACTGTTCGCTACGGTTTGCGCCTTGCGCGGGTTTTCAGAAATCAATGCGATGCTGCCCTTTGATTCGCGGTACCTTTCGCGCCTATTTTCTTGTGTGAGTTAAATTGGCACGAATACAGCAGGGCTAATACCAAAGAACTTACCTAATTTCCCTGCCAGCGTTGCGCTGATTTTGCGTTTCCCCGCCAAGATTGCCGACAAATTACTTTGTGGCACAACGGCAGCTAAATCTTCTTGCTTTAATCCGCGAGCCTCCATTAAAAAGCGCAGGGCATCGTTAGGCGCTGCAGCTTCGATGGCATGATGTTCTTGTTCATACTTTGACACCATGTCACCAACCAAATTAAGCAAGCCATCCAGCGGATGATCTTCACTATCTCCGACAGCGTCGAGAAGCGAATTCATAAGCGCAACCATCCGGTCATAATCTTTTTCATTTTGGATCGGGCGAAGATGCGCCATCTCGTCAAATGCCTGCCAAGAAGCTTGAATCGCCCGAATATCAAATTGAGTGTGTGTAGCGCGCATAATTAACCCTTACCTTTCCGATATACCTTGTTCCAGTTGTCGTACTCGCGGTGTGTCATCACCTTATGCACAAAGACTTTCTTGAATCTGTACCTGACAATCACCACTATACGATAATTGTTTCCGCCCACATCAAAGACCGTATAGGGTGGCACATAATCGGCAGAGTTAAAAAAATCCCGCACATGGTTGAAGTCGGCAAATTCGGCGTGTTCAACGACAGAGTGCCACTCTCGCAACACCTTCTCTGCCTCAGGGTGTTTTTGCCAGAACTCACGAAGCATTTTGATGGAGATAACGTGCATACGCGGATTATATCAAAACGATATATCAGTGCAAGGTCAATTTAGAATTCAGTTCGCGTAGGGCGCAATCGTTATTGCGCCAAATTTTTGAGTTCACAGGTGCTCTGAACTGTTACGTTTTACCATTTACTGAAATAGGTTTGTTTTGACTAACAGTCGGTAGCGACTACAATAAAGGCCTTAGCTCCCAATGCGTAAATCATGAATACATCAATTTTGAACCAAGTCCCCAAAGGCGAAGACCTGACACGTGCGGTTTTGGAAATGGAAGAACATGATTTTCGGCTGCACGACAAGGCGCAGATTCAGCGTGGGCTTGATGCATCCAATGACCCGAACGCCCCCAGAACAGTACACGCCGATTTCATGACCGAACTAAAAGCCGAACTCATGAGCCGGATAGATGCGCGATAGTTATCGGATAGAGTGGCTGGAACCGGCAAAGCAAGACCTGCGCGACATCGTTTTCTACCTGATAGACAAAGCACCGCTCGTCGCAATTGGGATACAGGAAGAATTCGACAGCCAACTGTCCGTACTGGAAAAGTTTCCGCTCATCAGCCAAGAGAATGCCTATTTTGACGGCGTTTTAGACTTCAAGATAAAAGGATTACCCTACGTTGTAGTCTATAAAGTTTCCCCGGAAAGACGCGCCGTTGAAATATTGGCCGTGCTGCATGAGCGGAAAAATCGGGCTGATTCCAAAAACTACCGGTTTTGACGAAGATTTTCTGGCGCATGCGTGATTGCAAGACTCCGGCTTCATTCTGAAAAAACAATTCGAACACGCCCCCTTTAATTCCCAAAACAACGTGACCCTGGCCCCTTATAATTCCTTAACAGAGGAAGGCAAAAACCATTACAGAGCGTGGTTTAACGGCTTGCCGGTTGAGTATGCATCCAAGGTAGCTGCGGCTCGCGCCCGCATGATGGCCGGAAATCTCGGAAATGTGAAACCCCTTGATGGCACACTCAAGGAGTATCGGATTGATTGGGGGCCGGGGATCAGGATTTACATCATCCAGAGCGGGGATACATTGATTGTACTGCTTGGTGGCGGCACGAAAAGCGGCCAAAAGGCTGACATCAAACAAGCCAGGGAACTGGCGGGATGAATACGATGCCCGCAAAGCAAGTATAAAGAAAGGACAAAAAGGATAAGCCTATGAAACAACTTACTGTAGATTCCAGTGCAACGGTACAGGCACGAATCAAAAGTGATCCCGCGTTTGCGGAAGCTCTGCTCAGAGAGGCAACCGACATGTTCCTTAATGGCGAAGCGGAAGCGGCTCGCTTACTTCTACGCGACGTGGTTAATGCGACCGTAGGTTTTGAGCAAATTGCTGCGGCTACCAATCGCCCGAGCAAAAGCGTTCATCGCATGCTCTCTGCCAGAGGGAACCCGACAATGGAAAGTCTGGCTGCGGTTTTTTCGGCAATTCGAAAAGTCCTCAACGTCACTTTCGAGACGCATACCGTTCACCGCGTTTAACGCCGTTTGCCCTGAGATTTGACCCTTTGGTATGTCATGGCAGCCCCCCCCCTTTAATTTTGCCACTCGACAGTATAGAACGTGCCACTGGTCAGCGGCGCGAAGCCAAACCTCGTGGCCGACCACGAAAGCAGTTAACAGAATCGAATGGGGCGGAAGATCAGTTGTTGATCGAAATTTGAGCATGGCCCCTTATGATTTCTGTTACCCCTTTAAATTTCTTGCATAAAGTAGCCGAATGGCTACAATTATAAATAATGTATACCATTAACGAAACTAACGAGTTTTCAGATTGGCTGTCGTCATTGCGAGATATTCGCGCTCGCGCACGAATCGTTAGCCGGATCAAAAGCGCTGAGCAGGGCAACTTCGGCGATTGCGAACCGGTTGGAGAAGGTATCAGTGAAATGCGTATTCACGTCGGCGCGGGATATCGGGCATATTTTGTAAAACGCGAAAGCATAGTGTACCTGCTGTTATGTGGGGGCGATAAGTCCACGCAGAAACGCGATATAGTTCGCGCCAAAGCTATACGAAAAGAACTTGATGAGGAGTAAGCAATGACCAAGAAAAATACGAAAAAAATCACCGTCTCCCGATTTGATGCCGCCGATTACCTTGATAGCGAAGAAATGATTGCGGAATATTTGGCTGCCGCATTGGAAGACAGAAACCCGGATGTTTTCTTATCCGCCCTCGGCGACGTTGCAAAAGCACGCGGCATGGCGAAGATCGCCAAGGATGCGGGATTGAGTCGTGAGAGTTTGTATAAAGCCCTCGCGCCTGGCGCAAAACCGCGTTATGAAACGGTGCGCAAGCTGATGGATGCCATTGGAGTGAAGATGACCGCGCAAAGTGCGGTGAATGTTTGAGGGGTATACCATACGGCGCATTACCCGTTGGTTATTGCGACGGGCTGATCAAGTGACCAAAGGGGTCGATTAGTTTCAACCTATCAGGAATCAATAAACCGTGGTCTGTCCCCAATGCTGTTCATGAGCGGAAAAATCGGGCTGATTCCAAAAACTACCGGTTTTGACGAAGATTTTCTGGCGCATGTGTGGGGGAGTGTTTGATTTGGCACTAAGGGAATAAGCCAAAAAAGTGGGAAGAGCCGCTACTACACTGGATTTGGTGGGATTTGACGTAGAAAAAGCATTTGGCACAGAATTACGCAAAAACGGTCGGGGAATGGACGGTTTTGCACGGGAT
>CAIZNF010000163.1 GCA_903934275.1 uncultured Nitrosomonadales bacterium | reverse complement strand
ATCTAGTGTACCTGCTTTGTAATGCTCGAAAAAATCGATGTTGCGGGCTTCGTGAACCTCGCGGTCAAGCACACCTTTTGAAATTAGAAACTGAGCCCACTCAAAGTCTGAGTCGCCAGCGAGTAGGGTATTGTCGAGATCGAAGAGTGCAAGATTCATTGTTAATCGATTTCCAGTGAGGACTGCAGCAACTCACGCAGCAGGGGTAAGGTCGGCTGTCGCTTTAGCATAAGCGAGGCGCGATCAAGTCCGTCGAGGATGGCCATCAAAGAGGGCAGGTCACGACGGCCATGGCGCATCAGATAGAGAACGACACTTTCGTCGAGCCGCATTCCGCGCAGTTGGGCGTGGCGACGAAGCGCCGCACTTTTTTCTTCGTCGGATAGTAGATGCACTTCATAGATCAAACTCTGGCCGATTCGGGTTCGCAAATCCTCTCGGAGATCGAGCTGAAGTGGAGGCTGTGGGCCGGATAGTAGAAACGCCAACCCGATCATTCGGGCCGAATTGAACATGCGAAATAGTGCGATTTGCGCTTCTGAGTTGAGCAAGTCAATGTCGTCAATCACCAGCAATGCATTTGAGGGTGCGGCAAGGGAATCACTTATATCTATGCCGGATGAAAACTTGATCGGACGTTGCTCCACGGCCGATGTCGCCGTAGCGTGCAAAAGATGACTTTTGCCAGAACCTTTTGGCCCCCATATGTAAAGGGCATCATAATTTTGGTAGTGAGCGACTCCTTTTAAACGCGTCACAAGTTCAGCGTTGGTGCCGGCAACGAAATTCTCAAAGCCAGGTAATTGTGCGGGCTTTAGATCAAGCAGCAATTGTTCCGATCCGCTCATTCGCTGCCCCGATAGAAGCGACTGGCAACGTAGAGCAAGCGAATTTCCCGAAGACCTACCAGCAATGCGGCAGATGCTGGTAGGGCTAGTAATACACCAAAAAAACCGAAGAGTTGCCCAAATGCCATCAGGGAAAAAATCACCGCGAGGGGCGCTAAGCCGATTCGTTCGCCGACTAGATAAGGGGTCAGTAAAAAACTCTCCAATAGCTGGCCGATACCGTAAACAGCGGCTACACCAAGGATGGGTTGCCAGCCGCCAAACTGCAGTAATGCGACTGAAATAGCAAGCATCAGTCCGGTGGCGTAACCGAGATACGGTACAAAGATAAGCAGACCTGTGATCAGCCCCACTGGAAGGGCAGAGGGGAGTCCCACAAGCCATAAGGCAACGACATAGTATCCAGCCAAGGCAAACATCACCAGTAATTGCCCGCGCAAAAACTCTGAGAGTACTGCGTCAACATCATGTGTCATGGCGGCAACTTTAGGGTGCCACGGCCGGGGAATCACTGATCCAAGTCGGGCCAGTAGCGCATGCCAGTCTAGTAACAAATAAAAGGTAACCACTGGTGCGAGCATTACATTGACAATGAGGCCGATGAGTGCCACTCCACCAATTCGCAGTGAATTGTAGAGGCGGAGTAATAGATTCTGTACGGTATCCCAATTACCTGCGGCAAGCATCTGCAACGATTCAGCGTCGATCCTGAATTGAATCCCAAACTGCCTTTCGATCCAAGGGAGAAGTTTCTCGTTGGCAAGGCGAACGCCTTCTGGCAACTTGAGGACCAACTGGCTTGCCTCGTAATTAACTAACGGCACCAGAATTAGCAGCAAGCCGATTAACACCAACGTTAGCATCAACAGAATAGCCAATACGGCCAAGACTCGGGGAACACCAATAGAGGTCAGTCGGTCGACTAATGGGTT
>CAIZNF010000162.1 GCA_903934275.1 uncultured Nitrosomonadales bacterium | reverse complement strand
GACATTGTCATCATGTCGGGATGAATCCCGACCTACAGCAAACAGCGCCAGTTTCCCCTGCGGCACATCGCTCCACATCGCAGCATCGCCCAATGTTGGCATGGCAATCGCGTTCAACCGCTCGCGCAGCACCGCTTCCAGCGCGTCCTCCCAACCGTTTTCGATGCGGATGGATTGCCACAGGCGCGGCAGTTTTTCGAGGCGATGCTGTTGCAGCCAAGTGTTGAGATTCTTGTCGGTATCTATACGCTGTTGCAATTGCTGCAACGCATCCAGACGCGCCTCGGTCTGCGCCTGCACACGTTCCTGCTGCTGCAATGAGGCACGCTGGTTGCGCCGTTCGTTATCGGCCAGCGGCAACTGTTCCTGCAAGTGCGCCAGCTTGGCTATTTGCTCCTCGCGCGCCATTTCCAGCTCGGCCATTTGCTGCTGCGCTTCCTGCAATGCGCCACCGTCGGGGCGTGGCAGATTATCTTTCTCCAGTAGCAGGCGCGAGCGGCGCGATTCCAACTGCTGGATATTGCGCTGCAAGTTTTCGCGCTGCGTATCGGCCAGTTGCAATTGCTGTTGCAGTTGCAATTCCTCGCGCTGCAAAGCGTTGTAGCGTTCCTGCGCGATGCGCGCCGCCTCTTCGGCCTGCGGCAGGCTTGCCCCTTCCTGTTGCGCGTGCTGTTCGGCTTCGGCAACCTTGGTGGCAGCGCTATCTTGCTGGCGCTGCCAGTGTTCCAGCAGGGAATGGATGCCCTGGCGCTGATGCAGCTGTTGTTCGATTTGTTTTTCTGTGTTGGTGATTTGTTGCGTCATGCGCTGGCGTTGCTCGGCAACATGTTTGATGTGCTGCTCCAGCCGCGCGATTTCGGCGTTCGCGGTATACAGCTCACCCTGCTTGACGTGCAGCGCGTCGGAAAGCTGGTAATGCCCGCTGCGTGAGGTTTCCAGCTGGCTTTCGATATCGCGCAACCGCGCGGTTTCCGCTTCCAGTTCGGTGCGGGTTTTCTCTATCGTTTGCGCGCATCTGGCGCGTTGCGCTTCGGCTTCCTGCTTCTTCACCAGCCAGAACAAATGCTGCGTGGTATCGCGTTGCGTTTCAAACGCGCGATATTGTTTTGCCACCTCGGCCTGCTCACCCAGATGTACCAGTTGTTTATCCAGCTCCTGCAGGATGTCGCTGACGCGCAGCAGGTTGTCGCGCGTATCGCCGATGCGCAACTCGGTCTCGCGGCGACGGTCGCGATATTTGGAAACGCCCGCCGCTTCTTCGAGAAAAATGCGCAGCTCTTCCGGCTTGGCTTCGATGATGCGCGAGATCATGCCCTGCTCGATGATCGCATAGGCGCGCGGGCCCAGCCCGGTACCGAGGAAAATATCGGTGATGTCCTTGCGCCGCACATGCTGGTTATTGATGTGGTAGCTTGATTCGCCGTCGCGCTGCAACACGCGCTTGATGGAAATCTCCGCATAGCTCGACCACTGCCCGGCAGCCTTGCCCAGCGAGTTGTCGAAAATCAGCTCCACGCTGGCGCGCGACACTGGCTTGCGCTTGCTCGAGCCGTTGAAAATCACGTCCTGCATAGTTTCGCCGCGCAGCGCCGAGGCCTTCGATTCGCCCAGCACCCAGCGCAGCGCGTCGATCACATTCGACTTGCCGCAACCGTTCGGTCCGACCACGCCCACGATTTGACCCGGCAACGCGATGTGCGTGGGGTCAACGAAGGATTTGAAACCGGCGAGTTTGATTTGGGAAAGGCGCAATTTGTGATGTCACAACGATATAATGCGCGCTATTCTAACCCAAGCGGGACACCTCACCAAATGGCTATACAACCCGATAAAACGCTGGAAACCTTCCCCAATCCGAACCCGCAGCGCGATTACCATATCCACATGGAAATCCCCGAGTTCACCTGCCTGTGCCCCAAGACCGGCCAGCCGGATTTCGCCACACTGATTCTGGATTACATCCCCGACGAAAATTGTGTCGAATTGAAAAGCCTCAAGCTGTATATCTGGTCGTTCCGCAACGAAGGACATTTTCATGAAGATGTCACCAACCGTATCCTCGACGACCTGGCCAGCTCCACCCAGCCGCGCTTCATGCGTCTGACTGCGAAGTTTTACGTGCGCGGCGGCATCTTCACCAACGTGATCGCGGAACACCGCCAGCCGGGCTGGCAACCGCAACCTGTGGTGGATTTAAAGCAGTTCGAGCCACAGTCAAATATGCGTGAATAATATTTGAGCTTAGCCCAATTGTGCCTACAGACGGATAATCCCAAGCCGGACGAGCCGGAGCCAATGTAGGTCGGGCTCTGCCCGACATGGTGGGCAGAGCCCACCCTACGGTTTTATCCTAGAAACGGCAGTTCAATCCGCAGATTACGCAGATTAACGCAGATTTTCAAGCAGTTATCAATGATTACAGTATCACCCAAAAGGTGAGGACGCTAAACGGGGCAATTCTTTGTTTAATCTGCGGAAATCTGTGTAATCTGCGGACAACTGCTTTTTGTAGGATTAATAAACTCCCGAAAAAGCCTTGCCTCGCCAGTAAAAAATCTAACCCACGCACCGCTGCTTTCCGCAGGAGCATCATTTACCTCTTTCCACGCAAGGCAGCACGACACAAAACTTGCTGCCCTGCCCATCGCCCTCCGATTCCGCCCAGATGCGTCCTTTGTGGTGTTCGGCGATCTTGCGGCATAGTGCGAGGCCGATGCCGGTGCCTTCATAAACATCGCGTGAATGCAGGCGCTGGAATACTTTGAACAACCGTTTGATCTGATTGGGGAAGATGCCGACACCATTGTCGGCGATGCATATACGCCATTCATTGTTGGCCACTTCACTGGTCACGGTGATTTCCGGTATACGCCCGGCGATGCGGTATTTGGCGGCGTTGCCGATGAGGTTCTGGAGGAGCCTCAGCATCTCGTCGTGGCTGGCAAAAACGCGCGGCCAGTCGCCGCTGATAGTCAACTTGGCTTGCGCTTCCGCGATGGCTGGTTGCAGGAACAGCAGCGCTTCGTCGAGCGCGGCGCGGCTCTCGATCCACGTTGGCGGCTCGCCCATCCTGCCCACGCGCGAGTATTCGAGCAAGGCCACCAGCATCTGGTCGATGCGCTTGGCACCGTCGATGGCGTAGTTGAAGTAATCGCGCTTTTCGCCGACAAGCTGGTCGGCCAGCCCCAGCTCGATCAGTTGCAAGTAGCTTGAGATCATGCGCAACGGTTGGCGCATGTCGTGAGAAACGGCGTAGCTGAATTGCTCCAGTTCGGCGTTGGAATGCAGGAGCTCCGCTTCAAACTCCTTGCGCGCGGTGATGTCGGCTTTTACAGCTACATAGTGGGTAACTCTGCCTGCCGGATTTTTGACGGGAGCGATGGAGACATCTTCCCAATAAAGTTCGCCACTCTTGCGCTTGTTTAAAAGTTCGCCATGCCAGGGCTCGCCGCTGGTCAGCTTGCCCCACAGTTCCTGATAGGTTTCTTTGGGTGTTTGCCCCGACTGGAGAATGTGCGGGTTTTGTCCAATCGCTTCGGCGGCGCTATAGCCGCTGACCTCGGTAAACCGGGAGTTGACATACTGGATGCAGGCTTTCGTATCGGTGATGACTACCGAGGCGGGGCTTTGCTCGACCGCAACGGAAAGCTTGCGCAACTCATCCTCGGCCTGTTTGCGTTCGGTGATGTCTCGCGCTGCGGCGAATACGCCAAGCACGTTGCCATTGCTGTCACGGTACAGGCTGGCGTTATAGAGCACATCGGTGATCTTGCCGGACACATGGCGGATAGCCAGCGGGTAATCGGTCACAAAACCTTGCTGGAATACCTGCTGATACCCCTCGTGTGCTTTCTCTGGATCGGTGAAATAATTCACGAAGTCGCTGCCGATCAAGCCTCTCCGATTCACGCCGGTTACATTTTCCGTGGCGGTGTTTACATCGGTGATCTTGCCTTCTGCGCTGATCGTCACCAAGGGATCAAGGCTCGCTTCAATCAGGCTGCGTGCGTATTGGGAGGCGGATCGGAGGCTCTCTTCCGCACGTTTGTGTTCGGTGACATCCTGAGCCAGGATGGCGATATTTTCAGCCATCGGCACAACGACGAGCCGGAATGAGGTCGGCTTTGACATGCTTTCGTCGGAATAGTCGGCCTCAAAGATGCAAGTCTCTCCAGAATCCGCGACCTGCTGATAGGCTCTTAGTATTGGCGTGTCACGGTGGCCGGGGAACAGTTCCAGCAAGCGTTTTCCCACCACCGCTTCTGGGTCGGTGCCATTCAACCGCGCAATCGCGGCATTCTCATAAACCCAGATGAAATCGACAGCTCGTCCTTGTGCATCGCGTACTGGTCGAAGGATTGTGAACCCATCGGGGGATATATCCTGCGCAATACGGAATTTCCCCTCGCTCTCACGAAGTGAGGCTTCAGCCTGTTTGCGCTCGGTGATGTCTTGAACCGTGCCGAATGAACGCAATGCCTTGCCGTTGGCATCCCGCTCATGCTCGCAGCGAGCGTGACCCCAGCGGAGTTGTCCATCCGATTTGCGGATGAAGCGGTATTCGACATCGTAGGGTGGGCCATCGCTCAACGAAGCCGCATAAGCCCGGCTGACCATGTCGCGATCATCGGGATGGAGCGTATCCAGAAACGCCGAGTAGTTTGTGCCGAGTTGTTCGGGTGAGATACCAAAAATACGATACATCTCTTCCGACCATACATGCTGGTTGCTCACCGGATTCAACTCCCAACTGCCGATATGAGCCTGTTGTTGTGCCTCAAGGAGATTCTGTTCGCTTGCCAGAAGAGCGATCTCCGCCAGCTTGCGCTCGGTAATATCTTCCACCAGCGCCACGAAATAATCGACCGCACCCTCTTCCCGGCGAACACAGCGCAAGGCCAAATAGGTATAAACCACATGGCCATCGCGGTGGATGAAACGCTTGTCCAATGTGTATTCGTCGATGTCACCGGCGAGCACCCGGTTGAACTGCGCCACATCCGCCGCCAGATCGTCCGGGTGGGTGAGTTCCGCCCAGGTCATGCGCGCGAGCTCTTCCCTGGAATAGCCAAGCATTTCACACAGCCGGTCGTTGACTTTGACCCAGCCTTTTTCCGGCGAAGTTTCCGCCATGCCCACCATGGAGCGCTCGAAGAAGGCGCGGAAATGTTGCTCGCTGCGGGTCAAGGCGTTGACGTTTTTTTGATAGGCGGTGATGTCGCGGCTGATGCCAAAAATACCCACGACCTTTTTTCCTTCCTCATCAAATACCGGCCACTTGTTGGTGCTGACCCAGCCCTCTGCTCCCTGTGCGTCATAGTAAGGATCAATCTTGTTCAGCAGCGGTTTGCCTTCGCGGAAAATCGGCAGCTCTTCTTCGTAGTAGATTTGCGCCGTGTCCTTGGGGAACACTTCCAGATCGTGTTTGCCGATCATGTCGCGCCAACTGGTGTGCCCGGTAATGTTCGCCAGGGTTTGGCTGCAAAAGCGGAAGCGGCTGTTTTCATCCTTGAAGTAAATGAAGTCGGTTGTGTTTTCCAGGAACAAAACAAAATCACGGTTTAATTGATAAAGCTTTTTTTCTGCCCAGCGGCTTTCAAGCGCTAGAGCAAGCTGTAACGCTATGGATTTGATCAGGTCATGCTCTTCGTCAAGAAAAGGATTTTTGATTTCCTCGGCTTCACCGCCCATATAAAAAACCTCGACTGCTCCTGAATTCTCGGTAGCAAAGGGAATTTCTGCCGCAAGCTTCCACTCTGTCTCATGGAAGTTTGGAGTCTCAAATGTCCGATCATTAAGTCGAATACGCGCACAGGTGCGTGAGGGGTCTAACCATCCGGCAAGCATACGCCGGACGCAGCCATCGAGTATGCGATCCACGCCCAACTCGTCATTGTTCGACAGCAGGGTGATGTCGCGCAGACAGGATATTTCCTTGACGCGTTCGCCCATGTCGCGGGCATAGCGCGCCATGGCTTCTTCCGCCGTCTTGCGTTCGGTGATGTCGTGGAATATTTCGAATTTCGACACGCTCCCATCGGGGTTGGTTATCGGCGTGTCGAACAGATCGTAGTCTTTGCCGGTCTTGTCGGAATGCCACTCCCAGCGCACCGAGTTGCCCTTAAAAACATCGTCATTCTTGCACCACGGACACACTTCAGTCCGCCCGTGGAAGTAGGTGTAGCACTTGCGCCCCTCTACCTTGCCGAAGTCGCGCTCGATGACGGGGTTTACATACTCGATGTCGCAACTGCGGCTCACCACATAGATACCGTCCGTCATTGCATTGAGTATGCGCATGAAGTTGTCGCGCTGGAGTTTTATTTCATTCTCAGTCTGCTTGCGCCCGGTGATGTCGTGCATGGCGATGACGGCGCCAAGTAATTTGCCGTTGGAGTCGTGCATCGCCTGACCGTTGGCAATCAAGCTGTGTGCTGTCGCGTGCTTCGGGATCACCATCATCTCTACATCGCGCACATGCTCACCTTGTAGCACGCGGAACAAGGGAATTTCTTCTTTGCGTAACGGTGTTATTCCATCCGCCTGATACAGATCATAGTGCTCGGCCCACTGCTCCGGCGAGATGGACTGTTCCGGCAGCCCGTGAAGCGTGCGCGCAGCTTTGTTGAACCGCGTGATTATGCCTTGGCCGTCGCATGCCACGACGGCCTCTCCAATGTTGTCGAGCAACGCTGTCAGCAACTGGCGCTCATTGGCCAAATCATCCGTCGTCTTCTTGCGCTCGGCCTCGCGGGCGAAGTTGTTCAGCGCATAGCTGATGTCGCTCGCCATTTCAAGCAGCAGGTCGCGTGCGGCTTCATCATAGGCGTTTGTCTCGTTTGAATATATCGAAAAAGCGCCGATGACCGTGCCATTCCGGTGCAGCGGCAGCGAGGTCGAAGAGCCCCAGCCGAAGCGTGCGCCGCGCTCATGCCAGGGTGCGGTGGCCGGGTCATTCGGAAAATCCTGGCACCAGACGGGCCGGTTTTCGCGGATGGCCGTGCCCGTCGGCCCGCGCCCGAACGGGCTGTCGGCATCCGCCGAAATTTCGATGTCTTGCAGATATTCACCGGCACCGGCACCAAAGCTGGCCACCGGTTTGACTATTCGCGTATCCGGGTCAAGGATGGCGACCCACGCCATCTTGAAACCGCCGAATTGCACCGTGTTGCGGCAGACTAGCTGGAACAGCTCATCCTCGCCGGTGCAATGCACGATAGCCTGGTTGCATTGGCTCAATGCGGCGTAGAGCTGGGTCAGCCGCTGGATTTTTGCTTCCGCCTGTTTGCGCTCGGTGATGTCGCGTGCGGAGGCGAACAGCAGTTTCTTGTCAACGGCGGGAGTCGCCTTCCATTCCAGCCATTTGTAGCTGCCGTCCTTGCAGCGGTAGCGGTTGGTGAATTGCAGGGTCGCTTCACCCGCCAATTGCCGCTCCACTTCCTTCATCGTCGCATCCCGGTCGTCGGGATGAATCAAATCGAGGAAAGGCTTGGCGAGAATTTCCCGCACGGTGTAGCCGAGTAACTCCTGCCAGGCAACATTGATTTTTTGGAAATGCCCATCGCTTGAGGCGATACACACCAGATCGGGGACGAGATTGAAAAATCTCTGCAATTCTTCCTCATTCTGCTTGCTTTGGGTGATGTCGGTGATGGTGCCGACGTAGCCAATTACCTCACCCGCTACATCGCGCTCAGCCGAAGCCTGCCCCAGCACCCGGCGCGTTTCACCGTTTGGTCGCTGGATGCGGTATTCCATGATGAAGTTATGGTGAGCCTGCGCCGATGTGTACCAGGCTTGCTCAACTTTTTCCCTGTCTTCCGGGTGGATGGTGTGCGCCCAGCCCGCGCCGAGCGCCTTGTCCGATGTTAAGCCGGTAATCAGGCTCCAGCATTCGTTAAAATATGTGCAGCCACCCCGTTTGTCCGTGCGAAAAATGCCCACTGGGCTGATCTGCGCCAGTGTGGTGAAAAATTGGTTGTTTTTTTCGAGCAACTGGGTTTTTTCAAGCAACTGCGCCTCAGCCAATTTTATGACTTTGGTCTTCTGCGCGACCAACAGTGCGTGCTTTATGGCGGGAACCAGCCGCGCCAGGCGGTCTTTCAGCACATAGTCTTTCGCACCAGCCTGGAGCAATTCCACGGCTTCTCTATCAGAAAGCGCGCCGGTGACAATAATCAGCGGCGTTTCCGGGTAACTGCGCAGCAGCATGTTCAGCGCGGCCAGACCACTGAAACTGGGCAGATTAAAATCCGACAGAACGATGTCAGGAAGGAAGTCATCGAGCGCGTAGCCAAACGATTCCCGCGATTCCACCCGCTTTAAAGTGAAATTCATGCGTGCCTTGCGCAGCTCGTGCTCAGTCAACTCGGCATCGTCCGGCGAGTCTTCCAGCAGCAGGATGCGCAGTTCGTTTTGTGTGGTTGTTTGTGTCATAAAGCTAAATAATCCTACAAAAAGCACTTGTCCGCAGATTACGCAGATTTCCGCAGATTAAACAAAGAATTGCCCCGT
>CAIZNF010000161.1 GCA_903934275.1 uncultured Nitrosomonadales bacterium | reverse complement strand
TACTGCAACAATAATATCCCAGTATGTCCTTATGTACCCGCGATTTTTACTTTATGATTACGGAGTGCAATAGCACTATGCCATGAGGGCTATAATTTGCCCGTCAAACTGGGTCGCAAACATTTAAAACGAATTATCGCGGAGGAGGAAATATTATGTCCGGTGGATTACTTAGCAGACTGATTGCCTCGGCATCGCCGCGCAGCGACGATTATTTTGCCCTGTTCAATGAGTTGACAGCTTGCACGGTGCGCGGTGCCAAGATTCTCGCAAAGATGAGTTCGGTGCATGACCCTGCGGCTTTCGATCAACTCTTTGTCGAAATGACCAAAACAGAAGGCGAGGCAGACCAAGTCACACGAAATATTTTTCTGTCTCTGCACAAAACCTTCATTACGCCATTCGACCGCTGGGAGATCAAGGATTTAGCCAAAGCGCTGGACGATATGATCGACTACATGGAAGACATTCCTCAGCGCGCCAAGCTCTATGGCCCCGGAGAATTCACGTCTGAAATGGCGGCTCTCGGCCAAATTGCGTTGCGTGCCACAGAAAAAGTTCAAGAGGCCGTCGCGCTATTATCGGACATGAGGAACGCCGAGCGCATCATTAAAATATGCCAGGAAATCGGTGAGATTGAAAGCGAAGCCGACCACGTCATGCGGGCTGGAATGACACGCCTATTTGCCGAAGTCTCGGATGCCCGCGCGCTGATTCGCGCCAAGGAAATCTACGAGCTTTTCGAAGAAGCAGTTGATCGCTGCGAAGATGCGGCCGATGTGATTCACGGCGTAGTGCTGGAAAGAATATGATCGAACAAACGTTTTTGGTCATGGTGGTTCTGATCGTCGTGGCGCTGGTGTTCGATTTTCTGAATGGTTTCCACGACTCCGCAAACTCGATCGCGCTGATGGTCTCGACCCGGTTGCTGACACCGCAAGCGGCGGTCGTCTGGGCCGCATTCTTCAACTTCATCGCCTTCCTGTTTTTCGGGCTGCACGTGGCAAAAACTGTCGGCTCCGGCATCGTATCCCCCGCGATTGTCGACAACGCGGTGATCTTCGGCGCGCTGTGCGGTGCCATCTCATGGAACATCATTACCTGGTGGTTCGGCATTCCCTCGTCCTCGTCGCACGCGCTGGTCGGCGGGTTAGTCGGTGCTGCGCTGGCCAAGGCCGGCTGGAGCGCCATCATCGCGCAAGGGCTGATCAAAACATCGGTGGCGATCATTCTCTCACCACTCTTTGGGCTATTACTGGCACTTACCCTATCCATTTCACTGCTGTGGATTTTAGAAAAGGCATCACCGCATCCGACCGAGCGAAAGTTCAACAAGCTGCAATTCATATCCTCTTCGCTCTACAGTCTTGGACACGGCGGTAACGATGCCCAGAAAACCATGGGCATCATCGCGGTGCTGCTTTATGCCAACGGCTACTCGCAGGGCGGCTTCAATGTACCGCTCTGGGTCGTGCTGGCCTGTCACGCCGCCATGGCGCTTGGAACCCTGTTCGGCGGTTGGCGCATCGTGAAGACAATGGGTATGGGCATCACCCGGATCAGACCAACGGGCGCATTCTGCGCGCAAACCTCCGGTGCCGTAACACTGTTTCTCGCAACATGGATGGGCATCCCCGTTTCGACGACGCACACCATCACCGGCGCTATCGTCGGTGTCGGCCTATCGCGCCGCGTTTCCGCAGTGCGCTGGGGAGTCGCTACGCGCATCGTCTGGGCATGGGTGCTGACCATTCCCGCGTCAGGTCTGATCGCAGCTTTTTTCTGGTATCTGGGGCGTGGTTTTATGGGGTAGCTTTGCCGCCGCATGAAATTCATGCGGTAAAACTTCAAGCTGATTCCATTTTCATTTCAAAAGCCGTAGGTTGGGCAAAGCGTAGCGTGC
>CAIZNF010000160.1 GCA_903934275.1 uncultured Nitrosomonadales bacterium | reverse complement strand
CGCAGTCGCCAATTTTTTTCGCCCGAATTGAGCCCCATGAACCGGAGGAGTACAGTAGCAGTGTTCGCGATAGCCGCAGAATTGCCGCATATCCTTTGGTGCTGCGAAGCCCGTGGGAGAAACTGGCGCTGGTTGGCGGTACGAGGATTGTTTGGTGAGCGAAGTTGCTTCCCGTTGGGTAGGTGAAACAACTAGTGTAGTGTTGCACGCTATCTGGAACTTATGCCAGCGGGCGAAGCTGCATTGGTAGGGTGGGCTCTGCCCACCATGTCGGGCAGAGCCCGACCTACAAGGGCTTGCGCATAAGTGCCATCAAGAGCGCAACACTACACTAGCCATTCGACTAGGCTGTAAACGACCGCAGCCAAGTCGCTGGTTATCCCACAAGGGGAGAGGGGAGAAAACCGCTACTGATCCACCACTTTCAAATGCACCCGGCGATCTCATGTTGAATTCCCTAAACTGCTGGAGAGAAAATGGCACGACTGAATTTCAATAAATATCTGCCGCTGCTGGTATTGGTGTCAGGGCTTGTTGCGACTTATTTTTTGCAGCAGGCTGCCTTCACTGCCGCACATCAGGTTCAGCAGGACAACTTCGCATACCAGACCCGCGAGATCATGCTGCGCATCAAACAGCGGCTGATGACCTACGAACAAGTCCTGAGTGGCGCCAAAGGTTTGTTTAGCGCGTCTGAGAGTGTTGAGCGCGATGAATTCCGCGAGTATGTTGCCAACTTGCGTTTGGCTGATCAATACCCTGGCATTCAGGGTGTCGGTTTTTCGCTGAGTATCCCGAAGCAGGAAAAATTCAGGCATATTGAAGCAATCCGCAAACAAGGCTTCCCAAGCTACACGCTACGCCCGGAAGGCGAACGCGACCTTTACTCCTCCATCATCTATCTGGAGCCGTTCAGTGAGCGCAATCTGCGCGCTTTCGGCTATGACATGTATTCGGAAGACGTGCGCCGAGCCGCTCTGGAGCGAGCGCGCGATTCGGATAAACCTTCCATCTCAGGCAAGGTCAAGCTGGTGCAGGAAGCTGAAAAAGGCGTACAGGCGGGCTTTCTCATGTATCAGCCCGTTTACCGCAACGGCAGCCCGCGTGAAACCCTGGCAGAGCGCCGCGCCAACATCACCGGTTGGGTCTATGCGCCGTTTCGCATGAATGATTTGATGCAAGGCATACTTGGCAACCAGGTCAGCAATGTTGATCTTGAGATTTTTGATGGTGAAATCGCAACGCCTGAATCGCTGATGTACGACAGCATTTCCGATCAGAATCAATCCGCTACGCCGTCATACCAATCCCCGCACCGCCTCGACATCTTCGGCCATAGCTGGACTATCAAACTGCATTCCCTGCCTGCCTTTGACGCGAGCATCGACACCGGACAAGTCAAAGTGATACGCCTGACCGGCATCCTGTTGAGTGTGCTGCTGGCGCTGCTGGTTTGGGTGCTGGGCAGAGGTCGGGCGCAGGCGCTCAGTCTGGCGCGGGACATGACACGCGAATTCAGGGATAGCGAATTTCGCTGGAAGTTCGCCATCGAAGGTTCCGGTGACGGTCTTTGGGATTGGAATGTGCCAGACAGTACGGTATTTTTTTCAAAACGCTGGAAAGAAATGCTGGGCTACTCCGAGGATGAGGTTGGCAATAGCCTGGATGAGTGGGCGAAGCGCGTCCATCCCGAGGACATGGCCGCCACTCTCGCCACCGTGCAGGACTATCTCGACGGCAAATTGCCAATATACCAAAGCGAGCACCGCGTCCTGTGCAAGGATGGCAGCTACAAGTGGGTACTCGACCGTGGCATGGTGGTCAGCCGCACGGAAGATGGCAAGCCCTTGCGCATCATTGGCACGCATACCGATATTACCGAACGCAAAAATACAGAAACTGAACGTAGCTGGCTGCTGAAAATTATTGAAGACGTGCCAGATTTTATTGCGACATCAGATATGCAGGGTCGTCTTAAATACCTCAATAAAGCGGGAGCAAAGCTGGTGGGGCTTTCTGGTAACGTAGACCTGGTCAAACTCGAAATCAAAGATATGCATTCGGAGGTAGCAACACAACGGGTATTGGAGGAAGGCATCCCCACCGTGCTCCAGCAGGGTTTCTGGCAAAGCGAGAATTCCTTGCTGCACCGGGATGGGCATGAAATTCCCGTCTCTCAATTGTTGATGGTTCATCGAGATACATCGGGCAGCCCCCATCTTCTCTCTACCATTATGCGCGACATCACGGAGAGCAAGGAATACGAAGAAGAACTCAAACGCTCCAACGCCGAACTGGAGCAATTCAGCTACGCCGTCTCCCACGACATGCGCCAGCCGTTGCGCATGATCTCAAGCTACCTGCAACTGCTTGAAATGAGTCTGGTCGGTCAACTGGACGATGAGAAGCGCGAGTATTTCAACTTCGCCATCGAAGGCGCAAAACGCATCGACCAGATGCTGATGGCCTTGCTCGAATACTCGCGGGTGGGCAGACAGGGCGAACCGCCAACGCTGATCGATAGCCGCGCCGTGCTCGACGAAGCGCTGCTGTTCCTGCAACCGGCCATCGCCGAAGCCCAGGCCAAACTGACCATCAACGGCGACTGGCCCCGCATCATGGGCAGCCACGACGAAGTGCAGAGACTCATCCAGAACCTCATCGGCAATGCCGTCAAATACCGCATCGCCGGGCGCATTCCGGAAATCACCGTCTCCAGCGAAATGATTCGGAATGAATGGCATTTGAGCGTCGCCGACAACGGAGTCGGCATCCTCCCCAATCAAATTGAACGCCTGTTCAAGGTGTTCCAGCGCCTGCATACCCGCGCCACCTACGAAGGCACAGGAATCGGTCTGGCGCTGTGCCGCAAGATTGCAGAACATCACAAGGGGCGTATCTGGGCGGAGTCGGAGGGCGAGGGGCAGGGCAGCAAGTTCTGTGTCGCGCTGCCTTGCGGGGGGGGGGGGGG
>CAIZNF010000159.1 GCA_903934275.1 uncultured Nitrosomonadales bacterium | reverse complement strand
GTGACAAGAATTTTTCAACGAAACCGTAGGGTGGGCTCAGCCCACCATGTCGGGCAGAGCCCGACCTACAATTTTGGTTGCTGCTTGTCCGGCTTAGGATTTTGAATTTATAGAGGCCCCCTTAATAACAATCATCACCGCGCCACGATATCGACACATTGCCGATCTTCAACCTTCTCTTGAGTGGAAGTTCGATCACGTTATTTTTCATTAACTGGCTGCGCCGCGACTTGCGGCAAATGCCAGATATCGCGGTTGTAATCCAGTATGGTGCGATCGCTGGAAAACTTGCCGCTGGTCGCGGTGTTGATAATGCTCATGCGTGTCCAGCGTTCGGTGTCGCGGTAGGCTCTTGCCGCTTCCTGCTGCGCATTGACATAGCCGCGGAAGTCCGCCGCCGTCAGCCACGGGTCGCCGGGACTGTAGATGGATTGAATAATCGGGTCGAAAATATCCGGCTCGAACAGGTTGAAGTGGCCGCTTTCCAACAGGGACATCACCCTGCGCAGGTCATCGTCCGCAGCGATAATCGCACTTGGATCGTAGTGCCCCCTTGTGGCTTCAACTTCTTCGGCAGTGAGGCCGAACAGGAAGAAATTTTCCTCTCCCGCCTCTTCGCGAATCTCGATGTTGGCACCATCCAGCGTGCCGATGGTCAACGCGCCGTTCATCATGAATTTCATGTTGCCGGTTCCCGATGCCTCTTTTCCTGCGGTGGAAATCTGCTCCGACAAATCGGTTCCGGCGCAGATCACTTCCATCGCTGTTACCCGGTAGTTCGGCAGGAAAGCCAGTTGCAACAAGCCCGCCGTAGCCGGGTCGCCGTTGATCACCTTGCCCACAGCGGAAACCAGTTTGATGATGCGCTTGGCCATCATGTAGCCGGGGGCCGCCTTGCCGCCGATGAGTATGCAGCGCGGCGTCCATTCAGCCGTATCGCCGCGTTTGATCCGGTCATAGAGATGAATGACATGCAGCACGTTGAGCAATTGCCGCTTGTACTCGTGGATGCGTTTCACCTGCACGTCAAACAAGGCATCCGTATCGAAAACAATGCCGCAATCGCGTTGCACTATCTCCGCCAGGCGCGCCTTGTTGGCTTGCTTGATTGAACGCCACTCCGCGCGGAATCCGGCATCCTCGGCATACGGCACCAGCTCTTTCAATCTGCCCATATCGGTAATCCAGTCCTCGCCCAAGGTGCGCGTAATCAGGCCGCTCAGAGCAGGGTTGCTAGACACCATCCAGCGGCGGGAAGTGACACCGTTGGTTTTGTTGTTGAATTTTTCCGGCCACAGCTCATAAAAATCACGGAACAAATGCTGAGTTAACAGGCGCGAATGCAACTTCGCCACACCGTTCACCGACACGCTTGCCACCACGGCCAGATAAGCCATGCGGATATGCCGCTCATGGCCTTCTTCGATGATCGACATGCGCCGCTGCCGCTCGATATCGCCGGGCCAGCGCGTTGCCACCTGCACCATGAAACGTGCGTTGATCTGGTAAATAATTTCCGCCAGCCTCGGCAGCAGGCGCTCGAACATGCTGACCGACCAGCGCTCCAGCGCCTCCGGCAGCAGGGTGTGGTTGGTATAGGCGACTGTCTGGCTGGTGATGCTCCAAGCCGCATCCCATTCCAGGCCGTGTTCATCTATCAGCAGGCGCATCAACTCCGGCACAGCACAGGT
>CAIZNF010000158.1 GCA_903934275.1 uncultured Nitrosomonadales bacterium | reverse complement strand
TTGTCATAGCGCTTGGGCAAGGATGCTTTCTCTAAGAGCGAGTTGACGAACTTCACCTTGTCGCCCAGCTTACTTTTGGCTTCTTCAATAGCAACATCTGATGCTTCGACACAGGTGACGTCATCGAAATAAGACAGGAATCTTCTGGTGAAGTCCCCTTTAAAACTACCCAACTCAAGCAAACTTCCTTTGTTGAAGAAAGGTTCAAAAGATTTGATCATGTAAGGGTGCATTACATCAAAGTCAAAGCCATAGGCATACTTATGGTCATTTGTATCTTTTATCTCGATGTTGTAGTCACGATTATTGTCCATGCTCTTCCCCGTTCTTTAAATTTAGTTTCATAGTCACGAATGATACATTATCATTACCCGCAACAAATCCGTTCCTTTTATATAGCCGAATAGCAGGCGTATTATCGCTCGCTACCTCTAGGTATACCTGCCTTATCCCCAGTGCTTTCATATCTTTGATGCATCGACTCATCAAGCACGCGGCGATACCTTTCCCAGTCCATTCCTTCAACACACTGACGCTGGTGATATAGGCGATGCGCTTCTCTTGATCATTGCAATACGTCGCCACCAGCCCGACCAGTTTACCGCTAGACCATGCTTCAAACCTCAATGCTTTGCTCAATATCTTCTGTGCATAGTCATTTATCTCGACCCGACCACTCAATGGCGGCACGAAATCGGTATCACATGTCCACAAGTGCACGGCGATCTCCACCGCAGATGCCTTGTTCGACAGATATTCGACCGCTGCAATCATCGCTCCAATACCGATAGCCCGAAACCGTAGCGCCCAAACTCATTGCCGTTATAAAGCAAATATACCTTGCCTTCACATTCGAACACATGCGGGTAGCACAACATATCCGAATCCCAGCCACCCGGCGTAACGTCAAGCAGTGGATTATCATCGTCCCGCCTCCAGTTTTCCAGATCATCCGACCAGGCATGGCCGATACGATAGCCACGATCCTTGTTCCTCCTGAAATCAGAAGACTGGCGATAACAGAAAAACATGTGATACCTGCCATCGATCTCAATTACCGTGGGCAACGCCTGGCTTTCATCTGCTCCCAAGCGGTCAGCGATAATCTGTCTCGCCTCTTCCTTGATCCAGTTGATACCGTCATTAGAAACCGCATGACCGATCTTGTAGGTGCGATCCGGCGCTGCCTCCGCCGAGAACTTTTTCCAGCCGGTACCGAAGATGTACCACATGTGAAACACACCGCCGATGACTTTCACGAAACCGTCGCCGACCAAACAAGGCTCATGTAACGACGCAGCAAGCACCGGCCCATCACCGATACGCTGGAAAGTTAGGCCATTATCGTGGCTGACTGCCAGACCAATGGCAGTATCAACCGAAACGGACACGCGCCGATTCCAGCCACAAGTGTAGCCGTACACGGCATCACCGTGGCGCATGACATTCATCGGAAAAATGCCGTGCTCGTCGAAACAGCCAAGTTCACCGAGTGGGATGACGGTCTTGTCGGATACCCTGATGACATCGCTCAGGTTCTTCTGCATATCTACGAAGGCGATATGGCTAAGATATTTGCCGTTGCTCTTGTCCACCGCACGGGTGGAGAAATAAATACGCACGAAATCATCGAATACCAAAGCTTGCGGCGATTGGGCGAACTGCACGCTGTCGTTAGGCAGCTTGTGCTGCGTCGGGTCGAATATCTTGCCGAGCTTTTTCCACTTCATTGCACTCATCCCTTACTCCAACTTCCCATCTAGCACGGCCAAACCGAAACCATGCCTGCCGACCTGATTACCAATGTAGGCCATGTAGGTCTTTCCATCCAGTTCAAACACATGGGGATAACTGATCATCTCAGCATCCCAACCTTCTTCAGACACATCGATACCAGCCTTCGCATCATCGCGCACCCAATCAGTCAGGTTAACACTGGAAGCATAGCCAATACGATAACCATTTTCTTTGCCACGGTAATGGCTACTGTAGCGATAGCAGAAGAACATATGATATTTACCATTGGCGTAGAACACGTCTGGGCTAGCTTGGGCCTCGTCTTCTTCGATGCGACTTGCGATTAAATCTTTATTTATCTTTTTCCACTGGATACCATCTGCCGAAGTGGCCATTCGAATCTTATAAACTGGCTCAGCCTTGCCTTCGACTATTTTCCACTTGCGCCCAGCGATATACCACAAATACAAAATGTCATTAAAGCGTCGAATCTTTGGCCCACTCAACACGAATGGTTCATTTGGTGAATATGATAACACAGGGCCAGGGCCGAGCTTGACGAAGGTTTCACCACTATCATGACTGGTAGCCATACCAATCGCCACGTTAAACGGCACAGATTCACAACGCGTCCAACCCGCATAATAAGCGCATACTGCATCGCCGTTGCGAATAACAGAGACTGGATAGGTGCCGAACTCATCAAACTCACCCAATCCACCCAATCCAAGGATAGGCTGTTTACTTACGTGACGCACCTTAAATAGGTCAGATCGATCTAGATCGACATAGGCGGAGTAACTTACATACTGGCCATTTTCGTCTGCTGGCGGACGGCACGAGAAATACACACGTACGAAATCGTCGAATACCAACGTCGAAGGAGCTTGTGCAAATTCCTTCAGCCAAACTCGATCTTCTACATCTTGCGGTGTAAATACTTTACCTAATTTTTTCCAGTTAAACATAGTTCAGATCAACTCATAGTTAGTTGAGATGTGGCTTTGGATTGTATCGAGAGGATTAAACATCATCACGTCAATAATCGACAGCCAGGGTACAAATACTTCACCGAACTGCGCATACTCAAATGGTTTAGATTGGATAAATTTCAATCCAATGCCCTTCTCATGGAACGTTTCTTTTAAATACAGTTCCATGCCACCGATAGCGTTAACATAGGCATTCGCATTGACCGCCTCGCATAAGGCGAGCACTTTATCTTGATTCTTAAGGTCATGATTGATGTTGATGTCAGAAGAGACCCTTATTTCAGTTGTAATACCTAAATGTTCACAGGTTTTGACAATGGAGTGATGCAGGAAGCGAAACAGGTTGATATCGTCATACCGTACAATCTGTTCGACTAAAGCGAATGTTTGTGCGAAGTATGGTGCGCGTTGGTACACTCCCTTGAACTGACTTAACAATTTGTCTCGGTTGAAGTCAACGGATAACTCCCGTTCGCAGACATCCAGATAATCGGAATCACTTTTTAACGGTAGTGAGAACATGACATCCTTACCGTTCTGCAACATGCGATTGCGGTTGATCCAACCTTTCTTGGTATATTTAATGTTGTCATACACGATGAACAAATCAGCCGCTGCGATTAGCTGGAAGTAGCCGATGTAGGGGAAGAAGTATGGTTGCATAATAGCCGCCTTCATCTTGCTGCAACTCGCTTCGATGTAACCACTTTATTGAGCCGCGATAAAACGTGTGATTTCCTCGACGACCGACATATCTAAATCAGGGTAGATTGGCAGGCAAAGAACTTGCTGGGCAGCTATTGTTGCAGCAGGAAGGTTCTCCCTGTGAGCAGAAGGCAAGCCACGATACATAGGAAAATCCGAAATCAGTGGATAAAAGTAACGTCGTGGATTAATACCAATATCTTTAAGCTTCTGGTTAAGCTCGTCACGACTGATTGGGTAGTTAGTTTGCACTAGAATCGGAAAGTAAGCATAGTTAGCTACTTTTTCACCTGCATCGCTTAAGCAATGGATACCCTTTACATCTTTTAGCTTCTCACGGTAGGCTAAATCAATTTCTTTGCGTCGGGCAAGGGCTTGGTCTATATATTTCAACTGTAACAAACCCAATGCCGCGTTGAACTCACTCATCTTGCCGTTAATACCAGGCGCTACTACGGTTAGTTCATCCACATGCCCGAAGTTTTTTAGTTGATCGATACGCAATTTGGTCTTGGCATCCGGACATATAATTGCGCCACCCTCAAAGGTGTTGAATACTTTTGTAGCATGAAAACTCAACACAGACAGATCTCCATACCGAAGTATGCTTCCTTGCGCATTTTGAACACCAAAAGCATGCGCTGCATCATAGATAACCTTCAAGTTATAGTTATCCGCAATTTTCTGGATAGCCTCTACATCACAAGGATGTCCGTAACAATGCACCGGCATGATAGCCGTGGTCTGCGGGGTGATGGCCGCTTCAATTTTCTCTGGATCGAGGTTGAGCGTGTTAGGGTCAATGTCCACAAATACTGGCTTGATGCCATTCCATAACAATGAATGCGAAGTAGCTACAAACGAGTAAGGCGTGGTGATTACTTCACTTGCGACCCTCAGTGTTTGCAAAGCTGTGACCAATGCAATCGTGCCATTAGCAAATAAGGCTATGTGATCCACACCTAGATAATCACAGAGAGCCTGTTCTAGCTGCTGATGAAATGGGCCGCCATTCGTAAGAATTTTACTTTCCCATATTTTT